>JAJUHG010000238.1 GCA_029267995.1 Micrococcales bacterium | reverse complement strand
TCGGCTGGCTCGACGTGTTCTCGGGAGAGCTGACGCAGGACGCCGAGCAGTTCTCGCAGTGGGCGAGGTTCGTCGACGTCACGAGCGACGGCTCGGAGATCTGGGTCGAGGACCCGGCCTACGTCGACGGTGAGTACACGGGCGGCGTCACGGTGTGGTCCGTCACGCCCGACGGCATCCACCGCGAGGTCGCCGACATCGGCGCGCTGCATGCCGGGGCGATCGACCCGAGCGGGGCGCGCATGCTCGGCGCCCCGCAGACCGACGAGGGGTTCGCCGTCGTCGACCTCGGCTCGGGGGACGTGCGCGAGGTGCCGTTCGGGATGTCGGGGCAGTCGTGCGCCGTCGTCGGCTGGCTCGACGCGACGGACGTCGCGGCGCTGTGCCACGACCCCGTCACGGACGAGGCGGCCGCGGCGATGGATCGCGTCGACTTCGTCGCGCAGGGCGCCGGGCTCTACCGGGTCGAGGCCGCGACGGGCGGCGGGGCGGAGCTGCTGCACACCTTCGCCGACGGCGAGCCGGTCCCCGAGGCGTGGACGGGGACGGTCACGGGCGACGGCTCGTTCGCATTCATCGCGAGCAGCGGGTTCCCCGGCGGGTGCTCGCTCGGCGTCGGCGCGTGGGACGGATCGCAGCCGCGGACCATCCTCGGTCCCGGTGAGCACGGGGCGAACATGTTCTTCCTGGAGCCGGGTGGGCCGGGCACGGTGCTCGTGACGGCGTCGCAGTCGTGCGAGTCGAGCGGCGTGCAGGGTGAGGTCACCTCGGTGGACGTCGCGACGGGCACCGCGCGCGTCCTGACCCCGTGGCTCGAGGCGTTCCCCGAGGACGGCATCGACTACTGGCACCTGACGGTCACCTCGGCGGCCGCCGCGCGGTAGCCGTCGGCGAGCGAGGCCCCGGGTCGGCGTTTGCACCGACCCGGGGTCACGTGCGCGAGGATTCGACCCAACCGATCGCGAGGCTCGCCCGTTGTAGGGGCATCGAGATCGAAGGGAGTCGCCGTGGCCTGGGAGTCCATGCTCACGCGGGTCGCCGCGGAGAGATATCCGCGGTTGCTCGCGTTCGCCGTGCTGCTGTCCGGCAGCAGGGCCGTCGGGGAGGACCTCGTGCAGGAGGCGCTCCTCGCGACGTTCACGGCGCGGGCGCGTCTCGGGTCCACCGACCAGGCCGAGGCCTACGTGCGGCGCGCGATCGCCTCGCGCTACGTCGACCAGGCGCGGCGACGCACCAAGGAGGCTGAGGTCGTGCGCCTCGTCGCACCGCTCGAGCGGCATACGGCCGAGCCGGTCTTCGCCCCGGAGCTGCGCCGGGCCCTCGCGACCCTCCCGCCCCGCGAGCGCGCGTGCGTCGTGCTGCGACACCTCGAAGGGCTCTCCACGCGCGAGACGGCGCACGCGCTCGACCTCAGCGAGGGCGCGGTCAAGAGATATCTGTCCGACGGGCTGGCCCGGCTGGCCGGGCTGCTCGGCCCGCTCGACGGGGCCGACGAGCAGATCCCCGTCGAGGTGAGCAGGAAGGAGGTGCGTCGTGGCCGCTGACCTGCACGAGATGCTCGAGTCCGCGTTGCACGCGGGCACCCGGGAGCTGTCGGGCGCACGCCCCGCGGAGGGTGCCGTGGCCGATTGGGTGCAGACGGTGCGCCGTCGTCGGACCGCCCGGCACGTCCTGCGCGCGGCGGTCGCCGTGCCCGTCGCGGCCGGGATCGGGGCGGCGGTCTGGTTCGCGCTCGGGGCAGGACCGTCCGAGGCCCCGGTGGCGACGCCTCCACCCGCACCGACCATGACCGAGGCGCCCCCTCCCCCCGAACCGAGCCCGGAGACGAGCGCGTCCCCCGAGGTGGAGGACGAGCCCGCCGCGGCCGACGAGGGGACCCGCACCGAGGTCGAGGTCCCGGGGCTGCCGCCCTATCTCGAGACGGACGAGGATGTCTTGGCGCTCGCGGCGCCGGGCTGGGCCCTCGCCGCGTACCAGGTCGCCGACCCCGATCGTGACGGCTTCGCGGTACCCCGCACGATCTTCCTCGTGGGACCGGGTGGCGAGCGGTTCCGTGTCGTGGACGTGCCGGAGGTCGAGCTTCTCGAGATCCACTACTGGCGCGCGGGCGAACCGCGCGCACGGGTCACCTTCGGGTCGTACGTCGACCGGTTCGAGGGGACGTCGAGCACGGGGTGGCTCGACCTGTCGAGCGGCGAGCTCGTCGCCGACGACGGCGTCCAGGGCAGCTTCGTCGGGCTCGGCCCGGGCGGCGCGGAGGTGTGGTTCGACGCGGGTTCGGCGAGCGTCGTGCTCGTGGAGGACGGCCGACGGCGCGAGGTCCCGCTCGAGGGGGCGGACGAGGGCGCGACCTTGAGCCCGGGCGGGACGCACGTCGCCGCGGTGCGACCGGGCGCCTCCCCGGTGATCGTCGTGGCCGACCTCGACAGCGGCGAGACGACGACGACGGCGCTCCCGCAGGATCGCTGCGTGCTCGCGGGCTGGCTCGACGAGGTCTCCCTCCTCGTCCAGTGCATGACCGACAACGAGGACGGCTCTCCGCGGTTCACGGAGCGCACCGAGCAGCGCGTGACGGTGCTCGGGACTGGGCAAGGGGTCGAGCTGGCGGGTACGGCGCTCGCGGACCACGAGGTCTGGCCCTCAGGGCAGTGGTTGGAGGACGGAGCGGTGCTCGTGAAGCTCCGCGAGCGCGCGGCTCTCGAGTCGGACCCGGGCCTCGAGGCATGCGGGCCGACCGTGGGCGTCTGGCGCGACGGTGCCCTCGTCGAGGTCCCGCCGTTCGGCCCGGACGCTCGGGGCAGCGTCGGTGCCGTCGCCGCCCACGGGGGGCTCGCGTTCCTCGGCGGCGAGCTGCGGTGCACGTTCGGCGAGGACCCGCCGACCGGTGAGCTCCTGCGCCTCGAGCCGCGGACCGGCGAGCTCGTGACCCTCCTGCCGGTGATCGAGCAGGGCGGGGACGAGGACGAGGCTGGCCGGCGGGCCGGGCTCGTCAGCTCCTGGGTACTCGCGCGGTGAGCGTCGACCGGCGCGGCCGGGACCGCTGACGGCGAAGGGCCGGCACCCCGTGGGGTACCGGCCCTTCGTGCGTCGCGAGAGCGGGTCGCTCAGCCGTCCGCCTCGCCCGCGATGAAGGCCTCGAGGAGCGCGCGGCCCTTGGTGTCTTCCATCTGCACGGGCGGGGACTTCATGAAGTACGTCGAGGCCGAGATGACCGGACCACCGTGGCCACGGTCCTTGGCGATCTTCGCGGCGCGCAGGGCGTCGATGATGATGCCGGCCGAGTTGGGCGAGTCCCACACTTCGAGCTTGTACTCGAGGTTGAGGGGCGCCTCGCCGAAGGCACGACCCTCGAGGCGCACGTACGCCCACTTGCGGTCGTCGAGCCACGCGACGTAGTCCGAGGGGCCGATGTGGACGTTGCGGTCGTCCTTCTTGCCCGCGAGGGGGCCGTCCTCGAGGTTCGAGGTGACCGACTGCGTCTTCGAGATCTTCTTGGACTCCAGGCGCTCGCGCTCTAGCATGTTCTAGAAGTCCATGTTGCCGCCGACGTTGAGCTGGTACGTGCGGTCGAGGATGACGCCGCGG
>JAJUHG010000237.1 GCA_029267995.1 Micrococcales bacterium | reverse complement strand
TCCCACCGACATTGCCGAGCCACCCCGCCGTCCCGCGCGGGCGCGCCTAGGCTGGAGGGGTGCGAACTGACGGGGAGCTGCAGGACGGGGCCGGTCCCGCTGCCGTCCCGCGGGGCCCACGCCGCCGGGACCGGCGCGGACGCGGCTTGCGCGGACCGCTGTTCCCGCACAACATGCCCGCGTACCGCACGCGCGCACAGATCTTCGAGGACCACGTGCTCGACGCGGTCGAGCGCCTCGAGATGCGCTGGAGCGCCCAGCTGCACCGCACCCGGTTCGCGGTCGAGGACGTCCCGCCCTCGAACCCCGCACCGTGGGAGGACGGCGGTGTGCCGCTCGGGCGCTTCTTCCCCGCCGAGCCGGGGCTCGACCCGACGATCGTCGTCTACCGACGGCCGATCGAGTCGCGCGCGATCGACGCCGCGGACCTCGCCGACCTCGTGCGCACGGTCGTGGTCGAGCAGGTCGCCCACATGCTGGGCCGCGAGCCGCACGAGGTCGACCCGCACGCGGGCGACGGCGCCTGAGCCCGCCTCGCACGTCCCGGACCTCCGCCGTCCTGGAACCACCGCCGTCCGGTACGGCGCCCGATGCACCGCAGCGCCCGCGCGTGTCTCAGTCGAGCGGGAGCCGTTGCCCCTCACGCACCGCGACCGTGTCCACCACGGCGGGGCGCACGGGGACCGAGAGCGTCGAGACGAACGCCCCGTCGGGCGCGACCGCCTCGCCGACCACACCCCACACGAGCCCGGCCCCGCCCGTGATGGCGTCGTCCGCGGTCTCGACCTCGAGCTCGACCGCGGCGGCGCCGCTCGGGAGCGGGACGGCGAGGGCCGCCCCGGCGGTCACGAGGACGTCCTCGGCGAGGACCTGCGCACCCGCCTCGTCGTAGGCGCGCAGCACGCCGCGACGGACCCCGGTCGGCGCGGAGAGCGACTCGGGCACCGCGGCGACCACGGCCGTGGCCGACAGGCCCGCGGGCAGCGCGAGGATCCCCCCGTCGCCGAGCGGCGTCGCCGGGGTCCAGGCGAGCTCGACCGGCGCGGCGTCGCCCGGCTCGGCGGGCGAGCCGATGCGCGCGACCCGAGTCCCTGCGACGACGGGCTGCTCGGCCTCGACGACGACGGCGTACTCCCCCGCGGGCAGCCCCCCGAGGTCGACGTCGACGACCTCGTCGGGGACGAGCTCGACCGTCTCGGCACCGGGCAGCGTCACGGGCCCGTCGGCGCCGAGGAAGGTCACGCTCGCCCGTACCGTCTCACGCCCAGTCTGCGCCTCGTCCGCCTCGGCGGAACCGGCCTCCTCCGGGGCGTCGCCGGCGGGCTCGCCCGTGCCGAGGGCGAGCAGCCGCAGCCGGCCCGCGCCCGGGCCGTCGATCTGGCTCGCGGGGACCGAGAGCGTCGCGACGACCTGCCGCTCGGCGGGTGCGGCACCGGCGACGACGAGGTCCGTACCACCCGGCGTGAAGCCGTCGAGCTCGCTCACCTGCAGGAACGCGGCGATCTGCCCTCCCGCCGAGGTGACCCGCACGACGGTGCGGGCGAGCTCGGGCGCGAAGGCGCTCAGCCGCAGGCTCAGCTCGCCCCCCGAGGGCACGACGTAGCGCGCCGCGCCGCCGAGGTCGACCTTGCCCGCGGGCCCCCACACGTCGAGCCCGATCTCGGCAGGAGTCGCGCCGGGGTTGTGGACGAGAAGGAGCGAGGTCGTCCCGAGCTGCGTGCCCCCGCCCACGAGCCAGTGCTCCGAACCGGGCTGCTGGCATGCGGCAGCCGTCGTGCCGCGCAGGTCGCCCGCGGCGACCGAGGAGGCCACGGACGCGGCGACGAGCGGGGCGACGTCGTCGACGGGCTCGGCGCGCGCGACGAGGGGACCCGTGGGCGTCGTCTGCGCGAGGCGTGTCCCGCCCGGGTCGGCACGCAGCACGGGGGCACCGTCGAGGCCCTCGAGAGGCCACACGTCGAGCGGGGCGCCGCCGTTGCCCCCGACCGCGAAGCGCGCCGCGTCGACCGAGTCGACGGGCGCAGGGTTGAACTCGGGGTCGACCTCGTCGCGCGACTCAGGAAGCACGACAGGGCCGGGGCACACGAGCGCCGTCGGCCCGGGTGGGACCGGCACGAGCTCGGGGACGACGACGACGTCCTCGGGCACGGGGGCGAGCAGGCCCGCCGCCGCGACCGCGACGACCGCACCGAGCACGAGCAGGCCGCTGCCAGCGCGAGCGAGCCGACCGGGCCACACGCTCACTGGATCACCCCCCGACGGCGACGCACGGGCAGGGCGAGGAGCACCGTGAGGCCGAGCACGACACCGTGCAGCACGAGGCGACCGGTGCGGTCCGCGGGTTCGAAGCCGACCTCGAGGTCCCCGCCGTGCGCGGGCAGCTCGAACGCGACGTACCACGGGGTCGCGACCGCGCGCAGGGGGCGCCCGTCGAGCGTCGCGCGCCAGCCCGGGTCCGCGGACTCGGCGAGCACGACGAGCCGCCCGGGACCCGCGTCCTCGATCGGCGCGGACACCGTGAGGCCCTCGGAGTCGAGCGCGGTGCGCGTGCCGTCGGGGGTGACGAGCTGGGCCCACGCCGCGCCACCGACGACCTCGGTCTCCCCGTCGACGACGGCGACCCGCCACACGGTCCCGGTCTCGTTCGAGGCGATGCGCTCGAGACCGTCGGTCGCGTCGAGGCGGCCCTCGAGCCGCGCGCGCGCCGAGGCACGCACGGGGTCCCCCGCGTCTGCGGGGGGAAGCAGGACGATCGCGACGGCCCGCTCGGCGAGCGCGGGGGCGACGTCGCGCGCGGAACCGGCCGCGATCCGCGCGACGAGCCCGTCGAGCGCGCTCCGCACGGGGTCGCGCGGTGCGAGTGCTCCTGCGTCGAGGGGACCGACGACGTCACGTGCGGCGAGCGCGACGGACCGGTCGGTCGGGGCGGGGCCGTCACCGCGCAGCAGCTGCCAGCGCACCTCACCCTCGTCCGTGCCGGGCGCGAGCACAAGGACGCGCGCAGACTGCGTCCCCTGCTGGGCCTGGCGGCCGACCGCAGGGACGAGCGCACGGTCGAGCGCCGTGACGTGCCTCTCCCCGGTCGCGCCCGTCACGCCCTGCCGCGACTCGACGGCCCACGCGGTGAGCTGGACGAGGGGACCCGCGAGTGCGAGCACCGCGAGCAGCCCCACGAGGGGCTGGCGCCACCCGAAGGTGTGCGCACCGATCCGGGCACGCACGCCGTCCGCCCCGAGCAGCGCGGCGACGAGCAGCCCTGCGACCACGAGGCTCACCCCGGGGCCGGTCCAGCCCCGCACGAGCACGCTCTCGCCCGCCGCGACCTCGACGCGCGCCGAGACGCCCGCCGCGACCA
This sequence comes from Micrococcales bacterium, assembly GCA_029267995.1. Lineage (GTDB taxonomy): Bacteria > Actinomycetota > Actinomycetes > Actinomycetales > Cellulomonadaceae > JAAYZM01. The sequence goes on along the minus strand of JAJUHG010000237.1, from coordinate 234 downwards.
GCCCGACCGCGACGGTCCACCAGCCGATGCGCACCCCGCGCGCGACCTCACGTCCCCGCACGAGGGCCGCGACCGCGACCGCAAGCAGCACCGCGCCCGTGACCCACGGCCACGACGCGGCGAGGACCTCGGGGAGCACTCCCCCGTCCGCCGGCTCGACGGGCCACCCCCCGAGCAGTCCCCACACGGGCGCGGCGTGCGAGGCGAGCGGAAGGCCGGGGTCGCCGAGCAGCG
>JAJUHG010000236.1 GCA_029267995.1 Micrococcales bacterium | reverse complement strand
GGGTTGACGACGACGACGTCCGGGGCGGCCTCGGAGCCGAGTGCGAAGGCGGTCGCGTCGCGCGCGACGAAGCGCGCCGCGAGCCCCGCCTCGCGTGCGCTGCGCTCGGCCGCGGCGACCGCCTCGGGCGAGGTCTCGACGCCGACGACGTCGCGCCGCGGACCGGGGCCTGAGGGCTCGGCGCAGTGCAGGGCGAAGCCGCCCACGCCGCAGTACAGGTCCCACAGGGTGCGTGGCGCGAGCTCGTCGACCCAATGCGCGGCTCGCGCGTAGAGCGCCGCGGCGATCTCGCTGTTGGTCTGGAAGAAGCCCTGGGGCCGCAGCAGGAGGGGGATGCCGCCGAGCTCCATGCGCAGGTGCTGCTCGGCCGTGAGCGGGATCTCGGTGCCGCCCTCGAAGACGGCCTTGTGCTCGGGGAGGATGTTCGCGCTCGCGACCCTGATGGCCTCGACGCGCTCGCGCAGCGCGGGCAGGTGCTTGCGCAGCCGCGGGACGGCCTCGGTCGACCGCAGTACCCACCGCACCATGAGCTCGCCCGCGGGCGACTCGGTCACGAGGACGTGCTTGAGCTCACCGCGTCGGGCGGGGACGTCGTACGGGGTGAGCCGGGCGAGCTGGACGAAGTCGGCAATGTGCCCCAGGGCGGCACGGATGCCGGGGGTGTGCAGGCCGCACTCGCGCAGGTCGACCCCCCGCCCACGGGCGTCGAGGATGCCGAGGCTCGGCCGCTCGAGCGTCCCGGCGACGACCATCTTCGCCTTGTTGCGAAAGCCCTCCTCGCGGCTCGCGACCGGGTCGAGCCATGTCGCGCCGGGGGCGGCCGCACGGGCGGCCTCGGCCTTGCGCGCGAGCTGGACCGGGTACGCCTCGGTGAGCCACCGGCAGGACCGGCACTCGGCCCGGTCGTAGTACCCGCACTCCACCCCGCGAGGCTACGCCGTGGCGCGCGCATGTCGGAGATGCCCCCTATCGTGTGGACCCATGCACATCGTCCTGGTTCCTGGGTTCTGGCTCGACGCCTCCTCGTGGGACGCGGTCGTCCCCGGGTTGCGCGGTGCGGGCCACACGGTCGAGGCCCTCACCCTGCCCGGCCTCGAGTCGCGCGACGCGGACCGCTCGGGGATCGGGCTGCGGGACCACGTCGATGCGGTCGTCGCACGGGTCGACGCCGCGCCCGGGCCCGTCGCGCTCGTCGGGCACTCGGGCGGGGGCGCCGTGATCTCGGGGGCCGCGGACGCGCGCCCGGACCGGGTCGAGCGGGCGATCTACGTCGACACGGGCCCGCTCGCGGACGGCGCGATCATCTCCGACGAGTGGGAGTCCGAGGGCGGCGAGATCCCCTTCCCCGACTGGTCGGCCTTCGACGCCTCCGAGCTCGTCGGCCTCGACGAGGCGGGCCGCGAGCACCTGCGCGCGATCGCGATCCCCGAGCCGCTCGGGGTCAGCACCGAGCCGCAGCGCCTCGGTGACGAGAGGCGTTTCTCGGTGCCCACGACGATCATCGCCTGCTCGATCCCCGCGGCGACGCTGCGCGAGCTGATCGACGCAGGTCACCCGTTCATGGCAGAGGTGGGCCGGATGCACGACGTCGAGATCGTCGAGCTCGCGACGGGGCACTGGCCCCAGCTCACGAGACCCCGCGAGCTCACGGCCGAGATCCTCGCGGCCCTGGGCTGAGCTCTCAGCCGAGCAGGTCCTTCATCCGGGCGTAGATCATGCGCGCCGAGCGCACAGGCATCCACCGGGACATGCGGTCCATGAAGGTCGCGTCCTTGCCGACCGTGACCCGGTAGGCGTCCCGCTCGACCGCGTCGATGATGATGCGGGCCGCCTCGGCGGGCGAAGTCATCGTGTGCTTCGGCGCGGCGTCGGGGTCTGTCCCGCCGGGCGCCTCGACGCCCGAGTTCGCGGTGATGTCGGTCTCGATCGCCCCGGGGAAGACGACCGTGACGTTGATCGGGGTCTCGGTGAGCTCGGCGGCGAGACCCTCGGTCAGCAGCCGCACCGCGGCCTTCGAGGCACCGTAGACCGTCTGGCCCGGGACGGGCAGGAAACCGCCCATGCTCGAGACGTTGACCAGGTGCGCCGCGGGGCGTTGGCACAGGTGGGGCAGGAAGGCTTCGGTCGTGTTGACGACGCCCCAGAAGTTGACGTCCATGACGCGCTCCATGGCCTCGCGGTCGAGCTCGTAGAAGCGCACGAAGGGCTGGATGACCCCCGCGCAGTTGACGAGACCGTCGACCTGGCCGTGCTCGGCGATGATCGCGACGGGCAGCTCGGCGACCGCGGCGCGGTCGGTGATGTCGACGGTGTGGGTCGACAGGTGCTCAGCCTTGTCCCCCGCGAGCCCTGCGGTGCGCTCGAGCGCCTCGGCGCTCAGGTCGAGCGCGGCGACCCGGGCCCCGCGGTCGAGGAGCTCGAGGACGAGCTCGCGTCCGATGCCGTTGCCGCCGCCCGTGACGGCGATCGTCCTGCCTGCGACCTTCATGGTTCCCTCCCGGGGCTTGTACCTCGACGCTAACGAGCGGCCCCGGGCGCGAGCCGGGACCTCGGGTCCGCTTCGGACAAGCCGCTCGCGTGGCGCGTGTCACACGCCGCTGTCACGATCGGCAGATGAAGATCACGCAGCAGATCATCGTGTTCGACACTGACGACCTCGAGGCCGAGAGCGCCTTCTGGGCAGGCGTCCTGGACGGGACGGTCGAGGCCGACGAGGACTGGCACACGGTCCTCGTCGACGGCGAGCCCCGGCTCGGCTTCCAGCTTGCGCCGAACCACGTCCGGCCCGAGTGGCCGCAGGGCCAGCCACAGCAGATCCACCTCGACCTGTATGTCGAGGACGTCGCGAGCGCGCACGAGCATGTCGTGGGTCTCGGGGCACGCCAGCTGCAGACGAAGCACGCCGCGGACGATCCGAGCGGCTTCTGGGTCTACGCCGACCCGTCCGGCCACCCGTTCTGCCTGTGCTGGGGGTGAGCGAGATGGCTCTGCGCTGGTACTCCGTGGTCGTGGACTGCTTCGACGTCGCCGCCCAGGCGCGCTGGTGGGCGGCAGCGCTCGGCTGGAAGATCTTCTACGAGTCGCCTGACGAGGTCGTCGTCGTCCCGCAGCACGCGACGCCCGAGAAGCTCGCGACCATGCCGTGGGCCGAGGTGCCCCCGGGGCTCGTGTTCGTCACGGTGCCCGAGGGCAAGCAGGTCAAGAACCGCCTGCACCTCGACCTCGCCCCGCACACGAGCGACGACCGTGACGCCGAGATCGCTCGCCTCCTCGAGCTGGGTGCGACGCGGGTCGACGTCGGGCAAGGAGGGGACGTGAGCTGGGACGTGCTCGCCGACCCCGAGGGGAACGAGTTCTGCGTCCTGTCGTCGAGGGAGATGTAGCCATCACCACGATCGAGGCCCGCACGCGTGAGGTGCCCGCGGCGATCGCGGGACTTGCACTCGTCGCCACGCACCCCCACGACGTGCGTCCCTTCGTCGCCCACCAGCCGCCGCGCGTGCGGCACCTGGGCGACGCCGACCCTGTGCTAGCCGCGAGACGGCTCAAGGAGCGCACCAAACCAGATCGCGGCGGGGGCGCGGCTGGGGCACTG
>JAJUHG010000235.1 GCA_029267995.1 Micrococcales bacterium | reverse complement strand
GCGCGTGGGGCCCCGTGCGCGTCGTGATCGCCGCGCAGCAGGCCCACGGCGACGAGGTCGTCAAGCCGCTCTACGACGCGCTCGGCACCCGCATCCACCCCGGTGGCCGGGGCGAGGACCTCGACGCCGTGATCGCCGAGGCGCTCGCGGAGGTCGGGCTGCCGGCCGAGCTCGCCGAGGCCGCGGGCACCGACGCGCACGACGAGGCGCTGCGTGCCTCGCACCAGGGTGCGATGGACATCGTCGGCGACGAGGTCGGCACACCCGTCGTCGCGATCAACGGCACGGGGTTCTTCGGGCCGGTCATGACGCCCGCCCCGAAGGGCGAGGCCGCGGGCCGGCTCTGGGACGGCTTTGTGCTCATCACGGGGGTGCCGGGCTTCTACGAGCTCAAGCGCACCCGGACCGCTGGTCCGCAGTTCGACTGATCCACCGCGGTGGTGCGCAGGGCCCGTCGGCTACGGCTGGCGGGCCTTCGCGCTGTTCCTCGAGATGCGCATCGAGCTCGTGTCGACCGCCTCGAACGCCGAGGACGGGATGCGCTTGAGGTCGGCGATCATCCTGCTCGACCAGCCCGCCTTGACCTCGTCGTAGCGCAGCAGGCCCGCGAGGATCGACAGGCCCGCGGCGTCCGCCGAGGTCCACCCGTCCTTGCGGAGCTTGTTCTTCTTGAGCGACCACACCGCCCCCGAGCCGGCCGTCCACCGCGAGCCCGACCGGCGCAGGTCGAACAGCTCGTAGACCCTGCACGTGCCCTTCTGGACGATGATCGCGTGCCGGTCGCCCGTGCCGTTCTTGCCGCCCTCGATCTTGGTCCTGCTACTCACGGGATACTTCACACGGTCGGACTCCGCGGCGTACGCGAAGCGCACCTTCGACTTCGTGGCCGACTTCTTCACGACGGTCACGGGGATGCCGTACGGGTACTCGCCTCGGCCCGCGGGCCCGAAGTCCGGGTGCACGTTCCGCGAGCCGATCGCCGCACGCCACGCCTTGTCCCGCTTGTGCACGGGCAGGTGCGTCACGGGGGTGTTCCACACGTTGTTCTCGGGGAACAGCGTGCAGCGTGAGTTCTTGATCGTGACGCGCTTCTTGGCCTTCGCCGCCCGCACGCCGGCCGTCTCGACCGTTCCCGCGACGCGCACGTCGTCGGACGGCGCAGAGACCGCCGACGACGGCGCCAGCGGTCGGGGATCTCATGCCCCAGTGCTACCAGATCGAGACGCGCTCGGGGGGTGCGAGCCACAGTGCGTGGGACTCGTCGACGCCGAAGGCCTCGTAGAACTCGTCGAGGTTGCGCACGACGCCGTTGCACCGGAACTCGGGCGGGGAGTGCGGGTCGATCGAGAGCAGCCGGATCGCCTCCTCGTCGCGCGACTTGGCCTGCCACACCTGGGCCCAGCCGAGGAACACGCGCTGCAGACCCGTAAGACCGTCGATCACGGGTGCGTCCTCGAGCGCGGTGCCGAGCTGGATGCGGTAGGCCTTGAGCGCGATCGCGAGCCCACCGAGGTCGCCGATGTTCTCCCCGATCGTGAACGCGCCGTTGACCTTGTACGAGTCGTCGAGCTGGGTGGGGGAGTAGGCGTCGTACTGTGCGATGAGAGCCTTGGTGCGTGCCTCGAACTCCGCGCGGTCCTGCGCGGTCCACCAGTCCTCGAGGCGGCCGTCGCCGTCGTACTTCGAGCCCTGGTCGTCGAAGCCGTGGCCGATCTCGTGGCCGATCACGGCGCCGATCCCGCCGTAGTTGACCGCGTCCTCGGCCTCCGGGTCGAAGAAGGGCGGCTGGAGGATCGCCGCAGGGAAGACGATCTCGTTCATCCCCGGGTTGTAGTAGGCGTTGACCGTCTGGGGCGTCATGAACCACTCGTCGCGGTCGATCGGGCGGCCGATCTTCGCGAGCTCGTAGTCGAGCTCGAAGGCATTCGCGCGGCGCACGTTGCCGACGAGGTCGTGCCGGTCGATCTCGAGCGCGGAGTAGTCGCGCCACTTGCTCGGGTACCCGATCTTGGGGTTGAACTTCTCGAGCTTCGCGAGCGCCTTGCGCTTGGTCTCCTCGCCCATCCACTCGAGCTCGGTGATCGACTCGCGGTACGCCTCGACGAGGTTCGCGACGAGGCGGTCCATGTGCTCCTTGTGGCTCGGCGGGAAGTGCCGCGCGACGTACACCTCGCCCACGGCCTCGCCGAGCGCTCCCTCGACGAGCGACACCCCGCGCTTCCACCGTTCGCGCAGCTCCTGCGCGCCCGTGAGCGTGCGGCCGTAGAAGTCGAAGTTCGCCTCGACGAGCTCAGTGCTCAGGTACGGCGCGCGAGCACTGATGACGTGGAAGGCGAGCCAGTCGCCCCACGCATCGACCGGCTCGTCCTGCCACGCGGCCGCGAGCTCGACCGCGAAGTCCGGCTCGCGCACGACGAGCTGGTCGAAGGCCCCGGCCGGGACACCGAGCGCCTCGGCCCACGCCGCCCAGTCGAAGCCCGGTGCCTCGCCGGCGAGCTCGGCGAAGGTCATGGGGTTGTACGTGAGGTCTGCCTCGCGGTCCTTGACGACGTCCCAGTGCGCGGCAGCGAGGCGCTTCTCGAGCGCGACGACGCGTGCGGCGCTCTCGGCGGCCGAGGCGTCGTCGACGGACCAGCCGCCGAGCGCGAGCATGCGCGCGACGTGCCGCTCGTAGGCCGCGAGGGTCTCCGCGTGCTGCGGCTCGCGGTAGTAGGACTCGTCGGGCAGGCCCAGGCCCGACTGGTAGAGGTAGACGACGTAGCGCTCGGGGTCCTTCGCGTCGTTGTCGACGTAGAAGGAGATCGCGCTCGCGGCGCCCGTGCGCTGAAGAGCGCCGAGCGCGCGCACGAGGCCCTCGCGGCCCTGCGCGGTGCGCACGAGCTCGAGGTCGGCCTCGAGCGGCATGGACCCCGCGGCCTCGACCGCGTCGGTGTCCATGAAGCTTGCGAACAGGTCGCCGATCTTCGCCTCGACGCCCGAGGCGGCCGCGCCCTTCGCGGCGGCCTCCTCGATGATCTCGCGCACGTGGACCTCGGCCTCGTCGTACAGGCGACGGAACGCCCCGTCGCGCGCGCGGTCCGCGGGGATCTCGTAGGAGTCGAGCCAGGTCCCGTTGACGTACCGGAACAGGTCGTCCCCCGGGTGGGTCCCGTGGTCGAAGGTGGACGTGTCGATGCCGCTGCGGGTCACGTGTGCTCTGCTTTCTCGTGGCGGTGGGCGAGCCGTCGTCAGGATACGTTCCCCGAGCGCTCTCGGGCCGACGACGGCGCCCGCGGCCCGGACGCCCGCGTCACCGCGCCCGGTCGGTGGTCCACAATGGCGCCATGCGCATCCACATCGCCGCCGACCATGCCGGGTTCGAGCTCAAGCAGGCCATCGTCGCGCACCTCGAGCGCGCGGGCCACGACGTCGTCGACCATGGGGCTCACGCCTACGACGCCGAGGACGACTACCCCCCGATGTGCATCGCGGCGGGCGAGGCGGTGGTCGCCGAGCCAGGCAGCCTCGGGATCGTGCTCGGCGGTTCGGGCAACGGCGAGCAGATCGCGGCGAACAAGGTCGCAGGCGTGCGCGCGATCCTCGCGTGGAGCGAGGACACCGCGCGGCTCGG
>JAJUHG010000234.1 GCA_029267995.1 Micrococcales bacterium | reverse complement strand
GGAGTAGCCGCCGAAGGGCGTGATCGACTCGGGGTTGCCGGCCTCGTCAGGCTGGTACATCGCGACCGCGGTCGCGAGCTGGGGCGTGAACCCCACGAACCACGCGGAGAGGTTGTCGGTGCTCGAGCCGGTCTTGCCCGCGACGGGACGGCCGAGCGCCTTGACCTTGGTCGCCGAGCCGGCCTCGACCACCTGGGTCATCGCGTAGGTCGCATCCGCCATGACGTCCGCGGCGAACACGCGCTCGCCCGGCTGGGCGCCCTCGTACACGGTCCCGCCCGAGAGGTACTGGGCCTGGCGCACGATGAACCAGTCGTGGTGCATCCCGCCCGCGGCGAAGGTCGCGTACGCCGAGGCCATGTCGATCGGGTGCGGGGCCGCGGTGCCGAGCACGTTCGCGGGGTTGTCGAGCAGGTCCTGGGTGTCCTCGGGCAGGCCTGCGCGGATCGCGACGTCGCGGGCCTTCTCGGGCCCGATCTCGACGTTGAGCTCGGCGTAGGCGGTGTTGACCGACATCGCGGTCGCGCGCACGAGGTCGACCGTGCCGAAGGACGTGTTGCCGAAGTTGCGCACGCCGCGGTCCTCGGGGAAGCCCTCGACGAAGGCGGGGCTGTTCCCGTTGTACGTCGTGCGCAGGCCGATGCCCTCCTCGAGGGCGGCTACGAGCGTGAAGGGCTTGAACGTCGACCCGGCCTGGGCGATGTCCTGGGTCACCGCGTTCTGCTGCCGCTCGAGGTAGTCCGGGCCGCCGTACAGGGCGAGGATCGCGCCGTCGGTCGCGTCGAGCGTGACGATCGCGGTGCGCAACCGTTCGGGGGTGTCCTCGGGGAGCTCGTCGATCGCGGCGACCGCCGCCTCCTGCATCGCGGGGTCGATCGTCGTGACGATGCGCAGGCCCGCGGTGTCGACGTCGTCCTCGGTGAGGGGAGAGCGCTCGACGAGCTCGCGGCGCACCATGTCGAGCAGGTAGCCCTGCGGGCCCGCGTACGTGTCGGACTGGCGGTGCTTGCGGACCTTGGGGAACTCCATGTCCTCGCGCTCGGCCTGCTCGAGGTAGCCGTCGGCGACCATGCGGTCGAGCACGTAGTTCCACCGGCGCTCGGCCTGCTCGGGCTCGACGCGCGGGTCGAAGCGGCTCGGTGCGGGGATCACCCCCGCGAGGAGCGCGGCCTGCTCGACCGTGAGGTCCTTCGCGTCGGTGCGGAAGTAGGCCTGCGCCGCGGCCTGCACGCCGTACGCGCCGCGCCCGAAGTAGATCGTGTTGAGGTAGTTGCCGAGGATCTCGTCCTTGGGCTGCGTCTGGGCGATCTTGACCGCGAGCAGGGCCTCGCGGAACTTGCCGACGTAGTCGCGGGTCGTGCCCTGGTAGTAGCGCTCGGCGTACTGCTGGGTGAGGGTCGAGCCGCCCTGCTTCGTGCCGTAGCGCACGTTGTTCCACAGCGCGCGGACCATGCCCACGGGGTCGATCCCGGAGTTCTCGAAGAAGGTCTGGTCCTCCGCCGCGACGACCGCGAGGCCCACGTGCTCGGGAAGCGTCGCGAAGTCGACGATCTCGCGGTTCTCGATCGCGAAGCGACCCATGACCGTCTCGCCGTCGGCGTAGTACACCGTGGTCGCCTGGGCGTGCACCATGTCCTGCGGGGCGGGGATCGTCGTCGTCGTGTACGCCGCGACGACGAAGCCCACGCCGAGGAAGACGAAGGTCAGGAACGTCCCGAGCACGAGGCGCCACGAGGGCAGCCAGCGGCGCACGCCGGACTTGCCGGCACGCGGGTAGTCGATCAGGCGCCGACGACGCCCGCCGTTGCCCGCGGCGGACGCGCCGGCCGCGGGCCTCGCGGGGGGCGAGGTGCGCGCGGACGAGGGTGCTGCGGCCCCGGGGCGCGTGCTCTTGCGCACGGGCGCGCCGGGACGTGGCTTGGGGGGTGTGGCCACGCAGGATCCTTCGTGACTCGGGGGCGGTCGGGCCTCAGTATGTCCGACGACGACGACGTCGCCCGGGGCGCGAACGGGGGTTTCACGACTTGTGCACGCTTCGCCGACGACACCTGCCCTTGCGCCGATACCTCGCCCCGACGTACTCTCCCGATGTATCAGTTCGATACATCGACCATCGAGTCACCGACGAGCGCCGCGAAGGAGGATGCCATGCGAGCACGCTCGAGCGTCCTCGAGCTCGCGATCCTCGGGCTCCTCCAGGAGACGCCGATGCACGGGTACGAGCTGCGCAAGCGGCTCAACGTCCTGCTCGGCTCGTTCCGGGCGCTCAGCTACGGATCGCTCTACCCGGCCCTCAAGGGCATGGTCGCGCGCGGCCTGATCGTCGGCTCCGACTCGAACGCCGCACCTCCGCACGCCCTCGCGGGCAAGCGCTCGCGCATCGTGTACGAGCTCACCGCCGAGGGCAAGGAGTTCCTCCAGGAGGCGCTCGCCTCCTCGGGTCCCGCGGCGTGGGAGGACGAGAGCTTCGACGTGCGCTTCGCGCTCTTCAGCCAGACCGACGCCGAGACCCGGCTGCGGATCCTCGAGGGGCGCCGCACGCGCCTCGCCGAGCGGCTCGAGACGATCCGCGAGTCCTACGCCCGCGCCCGCGAGCGCATGGACGAGTACACCCTCGAGCTGCAGCGTCACGGCCTCGAGCAGGTCGAGCACGAGGTGCGCTGGCTCGACTCCCTGATCGACACCGAACGCGGCCGCGGCCGCACCCGCATCTCCCCTGGTGCCCGCCCGGGCACCGACGACAACGCCGGTGGCGACTCGCTCGCCGGCGACGACAAGAAGAAGAAGGAGCGAGGATGAGTTCCATCCGCGTCGCCATCGTCGGTGTGGGCAACTGCGCCGCATCGCTGGTCCAGGGCGTCCACTACTACCGTGACGCCGAGCCGGACTCGAAGGTCCCCGGCCTCATGCACGTGCAGTTCGGCGACTACCACATCTCCGACATCGAGTTCGTCGCGGCCTTCGACGTCGACGCCAAGAAGGTCGGCTTCGACCTCGCCGAGGCGATCGTGTCCTCGGAGAACAACACGATCAAGATCGCTGACGTCCCGCCCACGGGCGTGACGGTCCAGCGCGGCCACACCCTCGACGGTCTCGGCAAGTACTACTCCGAGACGATCGAGGAGTCCGAGGCCCAGCCGGTCGACGTCGTCCAGGCGCTCAAGGACGCCAAGGTCGACGTCATGGTCTGCTACCTGCCGGTCGGCTCGGAGGCCGCCGCGAAGTTCTACGCCCAGTGCGCGATCGACGCGGGCGTCGCCTTCGTCAACGCGCTTCCCGTCTTCATCGCCTCGGACCCCGAGTGGGCCAAGAAGTTCGAGGACGCCGGCGTGCCGATCGTCGGTGACGACATCAAGTCCCAGATCGGTGCGACGATCACGCACCGCGTGCTCGCGCGCCTCTTCGAGGACCGCGGCGTCATCCTCGACCGCACGTACCAGCTCAACGTCGGCGGCAACATGGACTTCAAGAACATGCTCGAGCGCGAGCGCCTGGAGTCCAAGAAGATCTCCAAGACGCAGGCGGTGACGTCCAACCTGAAGACCTCCCCGGTGGCGGGCAAGGTGCACGACAAGAACGTGCACATCGGGCCGTCGGACTACGTGGGCTGGCTGGACGACCGCAAGTG
>JAJUHG010000233.1 GCA_029267995.1 Micrococcales bacterium | reverse complement strand
GGCCCCGCTCACCGCGTCCTTCGCGTTCTCGACGGCGTCCTCGGGGGCCTTCTCGACGGGCTTGCGGCGCGTCGCGGCCTGCTTGACCTTGTCGCGCGCCTCGTCGGCGAGCTCGGCGGCCTTCGTCGCGGCCTCGCGGCCCTTCGCGACCGCGGTCCCGGCGACCTCGCCGAGCGTCTCGGTCGCCTCGCCGACCGAGTCCTTGATCTCGGCGGCGAAGTCGCCCTCCTCGTCCCACGGCTCGGCCCACGGGTCGTGCTGGGGCTGCGAGCGACGCCACGCGACGAAAGCGGCCGCGCCCGCGGCGGCAGCCGCGCTGATCCAGAACACCTTCGCGCCCGTACCCGAGCCCTTCCGCTCCTTCTCGACCTTCTTCGCGGCCTCGTGCGCGGCTTCGGCGATCTTGTCCGCGGTCGCGTCGGCGTTCGCCGCAGCGGCGTTGACCGCCGCGACGAGGCGCGGGAGCAGCTCGTCGACGACCTTGTCGTGCGCCTGGTCGATCACCGGCCCGGCCTTCGCGGCGGCCTTCTCGACGCGCGGAGCCGCGGCCTTGACCCCGTCCTGGTAGGCCTTCTCGAGGCGCGGGACGAACCACTCGAGGAATGCCTCGACCTTCGGCTCACCCCACTCCTTCGCGCCGCTCGCGGCGTCCTTGCCGAGCGCTGCTGCCTTCGCGGCCTTCTTGCTCAGCACCTCAGGCTCCAGCTGCTCGGCGGCGGCGTGGCGGATCTTGTCGAACATCGCTCTCCCCTTCGGTCGGCAAGCACTCGTTCCCGCGTACCACTCTGCCACTGCGGGGCCGTGCGCGCCCATGGGACCTCGGGCACGGGCGTGGAATGATGGCGCCCATGTTCGCAACCTTGCACACGACCGCCGGGGACATCCGCATCGAGCTGTTCCCGAACCACGCGCCGGCCACCGTCGCCAACTTCACGGGCCTGGCCACGGGCACCAAGACGTGGACCCACCCCGCGACGGGCGCGGAGTCCAACGAGCCGTTCTACGACGGGCTCATCTTCCACCGCGTGATCGCGGGCTTCATGATCCAGGGCGGGGACCCGCTCGGTCGTGGCACGGGCGGACCGGGCTACGACTTCGACGACGAGATCCACCCCGAGCTGCGCTTCGACCAGCCCTACCTGCTCGCGATGGCCAACGCCGGCAAGCGGCTCAACCCCGTGACCGGCAAGGTCGGCGGGACGAACGGCTCGCAGTTCTTCATCTCCGTGACGCCCACCCCGCACCTCGACGGCAAGCACACGATCTTCGGCAAGGTCGCCGACGAGGCCTCGAAGGCCGTCGTCGACGCGATCGCGACGACCCCCACGGGCCCCGGTGACCGTCCCCTCGAGGACGTCGTCATCCGGTCGGTGACGATCGAGGCCTGAGCCCGCGATGACCTTCCCCGAGTCCGCCGCGGGCACACCCGTGTGCCCGCGGCACCCGGACCGCGTGTCGTACGTGCGCTGCCAGCGCTGCGACCGTCCGGCGTGCCCCGAGTGCCAGGTGCAGGCGGCCGTCGGGGTGCAGTGCGTCGACTGCGTGCGCACGGCCCGCACGGCCGAGCCGCGCTCGGCGCTCGGGGCACGGCTGCGCGGGGGCCCGCCGGTCGTGACCTACACGATCATCGGGCTGTGCGTCGCGATGTTCCTCGCGCAGCTCGCGGTGCCGAACCTCGTCGACGAGCTCGGCTTCGTCCCGGCCTTCGCCGAGGCCCAGCCGTTCCGCTTCCTGACCTCGGCGTTCCTGCACAGCCAGAGCTTCTTCTTCCACATCCTCGCGAACATGTACCTGCTGTGGCTCGTGGGGCCGTTCCTCGAGGAGCTGCTCGGCCGGGCAAGGTTCGCTGCCCTCTACCTCGCCTCGGCGCTCGGCGGCTCGGTCGCGGTCCTCGTGCTCGTCTCCCCGCTCGTGGACGAGGGCGGGCAGGTCGCGATCAGCGGGGAGTTCGTCACGACCACGATCGGGGCCTCGGGCGCCGTGTTCGGCCTCTTCGGGGCGCTGCTCGTGGTCATGCGCAGGCTCCAGCGCAACGTCGGGCAGATCCTCGTGTTCTTCGCGATCAACGCCGTGTTCGGCTTCGTCGTGCCCAACGTGTCGTGGCAGGGCCACCTCGGCGGCCTCGTGGTCGGCCTCGCGCTCGGCACGGCCTTCGCCTTCGCCCCCCGTGCCCGACGCGGGCTCGTGAGCTGGGGCGCCGTCGTCGGCGTGCTCGTCGTGCTCGGGGCGATCGTCGCGTGGAAGCTCGGGGCGATCAGCGACGTCCTCGGTCCGGGGTACAGCCAGATGCTGCTCGAGGAGTTCCGCCGCTGGCGGGCCTGATCGTTGTCCCCAGGGATACTCACACCTGTGGAGTTACACCCATGTAGTTATCCACACGGTGGATAACTCCCGTGGACCGTGGACGAGGCGTCGACGAGGCGATGACGGGCGGCTCAGCGCCAGCGGGTCATCATGCCGAACCCCGTGAGGATCAGCACGAAGCCGCCGAGCAGGTTCCAGTTGCCGATGCCCGGGATCGGGTACGCACCCTTGAACACGTAGGTCGCGACGATCCACACGAGGCCCGCGACCATGAGCGTGAGCATGGTCGGCACGAACCACGGCGGGTTCGGCTCGGGGGCCTTGCTCTCGGGCGGGGTGTACGAGGCCTTCTTGCGGCTCTTCGACTCGGGCACGGCGACAGCTCCTGTCCGGGGTGCCGGGGTATCTGCTGGTAACCCCGGCGGCGTGTGAACTAGCGTAGTGCTTCTGGGACGCAGCTTCGGAGGAGGCCATGGGGACACGACGCGCTCAGCGCGAGCGCGCCCGGTCGCGCGGGTCCCGCTCGAGCGTGTCCCTCGTGCTCGTGCTCGCCCTCGCGGGGCTGCTGTTCACCGTGAACTCTCAGGTCTCACGCGAGCACGGGGTGCGCGGCGAGGGTGACCTTGCGGGGCTCGTCGCGGAGGAGACCGAGCTCGTGCGCGAGCTCACCGAGCGGGCCGACGCGCTCAGCGACGAGGTCGAGGCGCTCACCGACGAGCTCGACACGAGCACCCCGCCGATCGTCCTCGCGGGGGCAGGCCGTTCAGCGCTGCGCGGCCCGGGCCTCACGGTCGAGCTCGACGACGCGCCCGAGGACGCCCCCGTGCTCGCGGGCATCCACCCCGACGACCTCGTCGTGCACCAGCAGGACCTCGAGGCCGTCATCAACGCGCTGTGGGCGGGCGGCGCAGAAGCCATGGCGATCCAGGGCAGGCGCGTCGTCGCGACCACCGTGGTGCGCTGCGTCGGCAACGTGCTGCTCCTCGACGGTCAGGTCTACTCCCCGCCGTACGTCATCTCCGCGATCGGGGACCCCGAGGCGCTGCGCACGGCGCTCGACACCTCGCCCGCCGTGACCCGCTACCGCGAGTGGGTCGACGCCGTCGGCCTCGGGTGGTCGGTCACGAGCTCGAACGAGCTCGAGCTGCCCGCCGTGCAGGGCGCGGGCGAGCTGCGCTTCGCGCGCGTCCCGGCCGAGGTCGACGTCTTCGAGGCGGCCGGCACCGGCGCGGCACCGGGGGTGGTCCGGTGAGCGCGCGCAAGGCCACCGCGGTCGCGACCGGCGTGCTCGGCGAGCTGCTCATCACCGCGGGCGTCGTGCTCGGGCTGTTCGTCGTGTGGCAGCTGTGGTGG
>JAJUHG010000232.1 GCA_029267995.1 Micrococcales bacterium | reverse complement strand
TGACCGCACGTGACCTCGCCGAGGCGGTCGAGATCCAGAACGACGTCGACTACGGCCTCACGGCGGGCCTGCACTCGCTCGACCCCGAGGAGATCGACTTCTGGCTCGACCGCGTCGAGGCGGGCAACGTCTACGTCAACCGCGGGACCACGGGCGCGATCGTGCGACGCCAGCCCTTCGGGGGGTGGAAGCGCTCGTCGGTCGGTGCGGGCTTCAAGGCGGGCGGTCCCAACTACCTGCTCGGGCTCGGCTCGTGGCAGCCCGCACCGAGGCCCTCCGTCGACGAGCCGCTCGAGCCGGCCGTCGCGCGGCTGCTCGAGGCGGCCGCCCTGTCGGGCGAGGAGCTCGCCGCGACCCGCACCGTGCTCGCAAGCGCGGCGCGTTCGTGGCGCACCGAGCTCTCCCTCGCGGTCGACGAGTCCGGGCTCGAGGCCGAGCGCAACGTCCTGCGCTACCGGCCCGCCCGGGTGCACGTGCGGGTAGGCGAGACGGGCACGCTCGCGGACCTGGTCGCCGTCGTCGGCGCGGGGCTCACGGCCGAGGCGCGCTTCGACGTCTCGTGCGGGATCGAGGTCCCGCCGCGCGTCCTCGAGGTTCTTGACCGCGCGGGTGTCGAGCTGGCCCGGCACGACGAGGCCGCGTGGCTCGAGCTCCTCGCTGCGACCGCGCCCGAGCGAGTGCGCCTCGTGGGCGGGTCCGCGGGGGACGTCGCGAAGGCGATCGACGGGCGGCCCGACGTCGCGGTGTTCGACCACCCCGTGACGAGGTCGGGGCGCCTCGAGCTCTTGCCGTTCCTGCGCGAGCAGGCGGTCTCGGTCACGGCGCACCGCTTCGGCACGCCCGACCACCTCACCGACGCGTTCCTCTAGCGGCGCCGGGCACGTCCGTCAGGCCCGGCCGAGCCTCATGAGCACGGGGTCGGCCTCGCTCGGGTCCTCCCCGAGGCCCGTCTCGCGCATCCAGGCCCACGTGTCCGCGAGGCTCTCGGCGAGGGGGCGGTGCACGAGGCCCTCGGCGTGCACGCGGTCCGTCCCGACCTGCCAGGCCGTGCCCGCGACCTCGCGCGGGAGCCAGAACGGCAGGTCGACCCACGGGGTCACCTCGGCGGCGAGGAGCTCGGCCTCGGGGACCGGGACGAGCACGGCCGCCCGGCCCCCCGCTGCGGTCACGACCTCGCGGCACGTCTCGAGCAGGCCACCGAGCGTCGTCATGCCGTGCGGACCCGTCGCGTTGAACGGCCCGTCGAGACCGCGCTCGACGGCACTGACCATCCACGCCGCGAGGTCGCGCACGTCCACGAGGGCGATCGGCTGGTCGAGCTCTGCGGGGACGGCCACCGCGTCGTGGCTCGCGATGCGCTCGAGCCACCGGGTGAGGCGGCGGGCCCGGTCGCGCGGGCCGACCAGGAGGCCCGCTCGCACCGCGAGGAAGTTCCCGCCGTGCGCGTGGACGGCCCCGCCGAGCACGCGCTCGGAGGCGGCCTTCATGGGGCCGTAGTCCTCGGGGTTGTCCTCGGGGGTGAACAGCGGGGCGTCCTCGTCCTGGATCGGGCCGGGTGGCCAGTCGCGGTAGGCGCTGATCGAGGACACGTAGGCGTAGCGCGGCACCCCCGCGAGAGCGCTTGCGGCTGCCCGTGCGCCACCGACCGAGTAACCGCACGAGTCGATCACCGCGTTCGCCTCGATGCCCGCGAGTGCGGCGGCGAGGGCGTCAGAGTCTGCACGGTCCGCGCGCAGCCACGTCACGTCCTCGCGCGGCGGCGCGCCGTGCTGCCCGCGCGAGACCACGACGACGTCGTGCCCCACCTCGCGCGCGGCCTCGACCACCGCGGAGGACAAGAAACCCGTGCCGCCGAGCGCGACGATCCTCACGGTGCCTTCCTTCCGGTGCGGCCGCTCGGGCGCCCCGACGAGACGACGACGGCGGCCCCAGGTCGACCTGGGACCGCCGTCGTCGTCATGCGTTACTCGGCCTGCGCTGCGGCCGCGGGGCCGTCGTCCGCGAGCGGCGCGGGCGCGGCGCCGACGACGGCGGGCTCGGCCTCGTCGTCGGCCTTGCGGCGTCGGCCCGAGGACTTCCCAGGCCCGCTCGAGAAGGTGAACTCCCCGAGGAGCCCCTCGCCCTGGGCGTCGACGACGATGTTCTCGCCCGACTTGACCTCACCGAACAGGATCTTCTCGGACAGCACGTCCTCGATCTCGCGCTGGATCGCGCGGCGCAGGGGCCGGGCACCCAGGACGGGGTCGTATCCGCGCTCCGCGAGGAGCTCCTTGGCCGCGGGCGTGAGCTCGATCGTCATGTCCTTGTCGGCGAGCCGGTCGGACAGCCGGGCGATCATCAGGTCGACGATCTTGAAGATGTCCTCCTGGCTCAGCTGCGGGAAGACGATCGTGTCGTCGACGCGGTTGAGGAACTCAGGCCGGAAGTGCTGCTTGAGCTCGTCGTTGACCTTGGCCTTCATGCGCTCGTAGGACGTACGCAGGTCGCCCGAGGCCTGGAAGCCCGTCTGGACGCCCTTCGCGATGTCCCGCGTGCCGAGGTTCGTGGTCATGATGATGATCGTGTTCTTGAAGTCCACGACCCGGCCCTGCGAGTCGGTCAGGCGACCGTCCTCGAGGATCTGCAGGAGCGAGTTGAAGATGTCCGCGTGGGCCTTCTCGACCTCGTCGAACAGGACCACCGAGAACGGCTTGCGCCGCACCTTCTCGGTCAGCTGGCCACCCTCGTCGTAGCCGACGTAGCCGGGGGGCGAGCCGAACAGGCGCGAGACGGTGTGCTTCTCGGAGAACTCGCTCATGTCGAGCTGGATGAGCGAGTCCTCGTCACCGAAGAGGAACTCCGCGAGCGCCTTCGCGAGCTCGGTCTTCCCGACGCCCGTGGGGCCCGCGAAGATGAACGAGCCACCGGGGCGCTTGGGGTCCGTGAGGCCCGCGCGGGTGCGGCGGATCGCCTGGGAGAGCGCCTTGACGGCCTCCTCCTGGCCCACGATGCGCTTGTGCAGCTCGGACTCCATCTTGAGCAGACGCGAGGACTCCTCCTCGGTCAGCTTGAAGACGGGGATGCCCGTCGCGATCGCGAGCACCTCGGCGATGAGCTCTTCGTCGACCTCGGCGACCGTGTCCAGGTCGCCGGACTTCCAGGCCTTCTCCTTCTCGGCGCGCTGCAGACCGAGCTGCTTCTCGGTGTCGCGCCGGCGAGCGGCCTTCTCGAAGTCCTGCTAGTCGATCGCCGACTCCTTGTCGCGGCGCGCCTCGGCGATCTTCTCGTCGAGCTCGCGCAGCTCGGGCGGGGCGGTCATGCGACGGATGCGCAGTCGCGCGCCCGCCTCGTCGACGAGGTCGATCGCCTTGTCCGGCAGGAAGCGGTCGTTGACGTAGCGGTCCGCGAGGGTCGCCGCGGCCACGAGCGCGTCGTCGGTGATCGAGACCCGGTGGTGCGCCTCGTAGCGGTCGCGCAGCCCCTTGAGGATCTCGATCGTGTGCTTGAGCGTCGGCTCGGCGACCTGGATCGGCTGGAAGCGGCGCTCGAGCGCGGCGTCCTTCTCGACGTACTTGCGGTACTCCTCGAGCGTCGTCGCACCGATCGTCTGGAGCTCGCCGCGCGCGAGCATCGGCTTGAGGATCGAGGCCGCGTCGATCGCGCCCTCGGCGGCACCCGCCCCGACGAGCGTGTGGATCTCGTCGATGAACAGGATGATGT
>JAJUHG010000231.1 GCA_029267995.1 Micrococcales bacterium | reverse complement strand
GTGCCCCGACTGCTCGCCGACCTCACCCCGCTCAAGGAGTCCCAGCCGTTCCGTCGCATGTGGCTCGGGACCTCCCTGTCGGGGATCGGCACGCAGCTGACCAACGTCGCGGTCGCGCTCCAGGTGTTCGACCTGACCGGCTCGAACCTCGCGGTCGGCCTCGTGGGGCTCTTCGCGCTCGTCCCGCTCGTCGTCCTCGGGCTCTACGGCGGGGCGCTCGTCGACGCCTTCGACCGACGACGCGTCGTCCTCGTGACCCAGGTCGGGATCTTCGCGGTCGCGCTCGCCTTCGTCGCGATCTCGTGGCTCGAGATCGCCTCGCCCGCGTGGCTCTACGGCCTCGTCGCGGTGCAGAGCGGGCTCTTCGCGGTCAACTCCCCCGCACGCATGGCGATCGTGCCGCGGCTCATCGGCGTGCGGCTCCTGCCGGCCGCGAACGCGCTGTCGAGCCTGTCCTTCGGGGTCGCGATGACGATCGGCCCGCTCCTCGCGGGCGTGGTCGTCGCCCGGTCGGGCTACGCGATCGCCTACGGCGTCGAGGCCGTCCTGCTCGTCGTCGCGATCGCGTGCCTCGCAGGGCTCCCGCCGCTGCCGCCCCAGGGCGAGGTGCGCCGCGCGGGCCTCTCCTCGGTGCTCGAGGGGCTGCGCTACCTCGGGACCCGACCCAACGTGCGGATGACCTTCCTCGTGGACATGTCGGCGATGGTGCTTGCGATGCCGCGCGTGCTCTTCCCCGCGATCGGCATGGTGCTCGTGGGCGGCGGGGCGACGACCGCAGGGATGCTCGTCGCCGCGATCGCGACGGGCGCGGTGCTTGGCGGTCTGCTCTCGGGGCCGCTCGGGCACGTGCGGTGGCAGGGCCGGGCGATCGTCGTGTCCGTCGTCGTGTGGGGCCTCGCGGTCGTCGCGTTCGGGTTCGTCGTCTCGCTCGCCCCCGGCGCCGGGCCCGGTGCGCCCGCGCACTGGACGCTGTGGCCCGCGCTCGCGTGCATGGTCGTCGCGGGTGTCGCGGACACCGTGAGCTCGGTGTTCCGCAGCACGATCCTGCAGGCCGCGACCCCGGACGAGATGCGTGGGCGCCTCCAGGGCGTGTTCATCGTGGTCGTCGCGGGCGGTCCCCAGCTCGGCACGCTCCTGCTCGGGGCGCTCGCGACGGGGGTCGGGGTCCCGGGCGCCGCCGTCGTCGGGGGCCTCGCGTGCGTCGTCGTCGTGCTCGCGCTCGCGGCCGCGCAACGAGGGTTCGTGCGCTACGACGCGCTCGACCCGACCCCTTAGCGCGCGCGGTGTCGGCGGGGCGGGCAAGACTGGACGGCATGTCCCGCCCCCGAGACGCCGAGGTGCTGCGCCGCGTCGGAGGCCTGCTGCGCCCGTACACCGGCCGGCTCGTCCTGGTGTGCGCCGCGATCCTCGTCTCGGCGCTGCTCGGCGTCGTCACCCCGTTCCTCACGCAGGCCGTGTTCGACCGCGCGCTCTTCCCCGCGGACGGTTCGGGCGTCGACGTGCGCCTGCTCGGCTGGCTCGTCGCGGCGATGGTCGCGGTCCCCCTCGTCTCCTCCGCGATCGGGGTCGGGCAGACGTACCTGACCACGACGGTCGGCTCGCGCGCGATGGCCGACCTGCGCGGGCGCCTGTTCGCCCACCTCGAGCGCATGGAGCTCGCGTTCTTCACCGCGACCCGCACGGGCTCGATCCAGTCGCGCCTCGCGAACGACGTCGGCGGGGTCGGCTCGGTGCTCACGAGCACCGCCTCGTCGATCCTCGCGAACCTCGTCACGGTGCTCGCCTCGCTCGTCGCGATGATCCTGCTGTCGTGGCAGCTCACGCTCGTCGCGCTCGCGCTCATGCCCGTGTTCGTCCTCGCGCAGCGGCGGGTCGGCGAGCGGCGCCAGCGCATCGCGCGCCGCACCCAGGAGTCGCTCGCAGAAATGACGGCGATCACCGAGGAGTCGCTCAGCGTCTCGGGGATCCTGCTGAGCAAGGTGTTCAACCGCGCCGACGCCGAGATCGCCCGCTACCGCACCGAGAACGAGCGCCAGGCCGGCCTCCAGGTGCGCCAGGCGATGACCGGCCAGTGGTTCTTCGGCATCGTCTCGGCGTTCATGGCCGTGACGCCCGCGCTCGTGTACCTCGTGGCCGGACTGCTCATCACGGGTGGATCGACCCTCTCGGCGGGCACCCTCGTCGCATTCTCGACGCTCCAGGCGCGCCTGCTGTGGCCCACGGTCTCGCTCATGCGCGTCGCGCTCGACGTGCAGACCTCGCTCGCCCTGTTCCGGCGCATCTTCGAGTACCTCGACCTGCAGCCCGCGATCGTCGACCGGCCCGGTGCGGCACGCCTCGACCCCGCGACGACGCGCGGCCACGTCGAGCTCGAGGACGTGTGGTTCGCCTATCCCCCACCGCCACGGCTCCACGAGCCCCCGCCCGAGCCGCGCACGCACGGCGCTCGCGGCACAGGGCTGCGGCACGGGCTCGTCGCGGCGGGTAGCACCCCCGCTCCGCGTCCCGACCGCGTGGTGCCCGCCGCTCCCCCGCCCGCCGCGCATCCCGACGGGCAGACGTCCGAGACCTCGGGTGAGAGCGCACCGCGGCCGACCGAGACTCCAGCGTGGGTCCTCCGAGGTGTCTCGCTCGAGGTGCGACCGGGCGAGCTGCTCGCGCTCGTCGGTCCCTCGGGCGCGGGCAAGACGACCCTGACCTATCTCGTCCCCCGGCTCTACGAGCCGTTGCGCGGCCAGGTCCGCCTCGACGGGGTCGACGTCGCCGACATCACGCTCGACTCGCTCGCCGAGGTGGTCGGGATGGTCACGCAGGACACCTACCTGTTCCACGCGACGATCCGGGAGAACCTCGCCTACGCCCGCCCCGAGGCGAGCGAGGCAGAGATCGCCGAGGCGTGCCGCGCGGCGAACATCCACGAACGCATCATGGGCTTCGCCGACGGGTACGACACCGTCGTCGGGGAGCGCGGGTACCGCCTCTCGGGCGGGGAGAAGCAGCGCATCGCGATCGCGCGGGTGCTGCTCAAGGACCCGCGCGTGCTCATCCTCGACGAGGCGACCTCGGCCCTCGACTACTCGTCCGAGCGGCTCGTGCACGCCGCGCTCGCCGAGGCGATGCGCGGTCGCACGACGATCGCGATCGCGCACCGCCTCTCGACCATCCGGCACGCCGACGTGATCGCCGTCGTCGACGACGGGCAGCTCGTCGAGACCGGGCGGCACGAGGAGCTCGTCGCCGCGGGTGGGCTCTACGCGCGCCTGCACGCCGAGCAGTTCGGCGGGGGTCAGGTCGAGGCTCGCTTCGCCGACGGCGTGATGTTCACCGACGGTGTCGTGCTCGCCCCACGCACCCGGGACCGCTGACGCTGCCCGAGCACCGGGACAGCGGCTGGCTCCGGCGACCGGCTTCCTCCCGGTCACACGGCCCGTGCCGAGCCCCGTGAGGCCTGCTCGAGGCACAGGCTGTCGGGCACGAGCCGATTTTCGACGCGCGCACGGGGCCGGGAACCGACACGATGGGCACGTGAGGTCCGCGTGGCCTCGCCGCGACGTTCACGGGACCTTCACGACCGGCTGGAACACTTCAGTGGTGCTGGACGTTCTTGACGTCGAGACACTTGTGAGGATCACGGATCACGTGGTCAGCTATCGACCCCGCCACAAGCGGAGCCCCCGGGAGGTCCACTATGGCCAGCCGTTCACTGCGCGGAAGCGGCCTCGGTTCGCTGAGCCTGGAGTCC
>JAJUHG010000230.1 GCA_029267995.1 Micrococcales bacterium | reverse complement strand
GGTCGCGGCGTGGGGGCCACCGAGCACCTCGACCGAGCCGGTGAGCGCCCCGAGCGCCTCGCGCAGCGGGCGCACGGCCGCCTCGTCGGCGACCGCGACACGGCGTGCGCCCGTCGTACGCACCTGGGCCGCGAGCGCCGCGGGGTCCGAACCGCCCGCCGCGAGCGCCTCGACGCGGAAGCGGTCGGGGTTGTGGGCGATCACGTCGAGTGCCTGGGTGCCGATCGACCCGGTCGAGCCGAGGATCGTCACGGAACGCTGCTGCATCCGGTCATTGTCCCCCAGACGCGCACCGGTCCCGGGTGCCATGATGGGTCCCATGGCCGCGCCGAAGCACCTCGCCCCGGGCGAGCACGTCGTCTTCCACGTCCGCGCGCACTGGAAGGGGCTCATCACGCCCGTCCTCGCGCTGCTCGCCGTCGGCGCCCTGACGTGGTTCGCCCTCGTGTGGTGGGTCCCCGACCCCGAGACGCAGGCCGTGTGGCGATGGGTCATCGCGGGGCTCGCGGTCGTGCTCGTCGCGGTGTTCACGTTCTGGCCGTTCCTCGTGTGGCTCACCACGACGGACACGCTCACGACCAAGCGGCTCATCTCGCGCGAGGGCGTGATCACGCGCACGGGCCGCGACATCCCGATCGACCGGGTCAACGCGGTGAGCTACGAGCGCACGCTGATCGACCGCGTGTTCGGCTGCGGGACCCTCGTGGTGCAGACCGCGGGCACCGAGAGCGACGTCGAGCTGCGCGACGTCGCCCACCTCGAGCGCCGGCTCATCCAGATCCAGCAGATCCTCGTCGACGAGCAGACCGAGGAGGACCGCCGGGTCCGCGCGATCGTCGCCGAGGAGCAGCGCCGCACGCGCGAGGAGCCCGTCACGAGTGCGTCCGCGCGGCCTGCGGTGGGCGAGGACGCGCCGTCCGAGGTCCCCGACGTGCCGCCCTCGGCGCGTGAGGACGGCACGTCCGACGACGACGCGCGCTGAGTGAGCCCCGTCCGGACGTGACCACTCTCGCTCTTCCCGCCGCGCCCCTCACCGCCCGGCGCGTCGCCCCTGCCGTAGGCGTCGCCGCCTCGGCCTTCCTGCTCTTCGGGCTCCAGCTCGCCGGCTGGGGCCACGCCCTGCTGCTCGCGAGCCTCGTCGCGGCGTGGCTCGTCGACCGCGAGCTCGGGCGCGACCTGACCCTCGTGGGCGTCGGGCTCGCGATCGTCTCGACGACCTCGGTCGAGGCCGACGTCGAGTGGGGCCGCTTCTTCGCGATCGGCACGGCACTCACGCTCGCGCTCGTCGTGCCGTTCGCGATCGATCGCTGGGTCTTCCGCCGCACGGCCTACACGTTCCCGTGGCGCACGGGCAAGAAGTGGCCGCGCGCGGAGAAGACCTACCTCGTGGCCGTCCCGCTGCTCGGCTGGCTCGTCCTGCCCTTCTACTTCATCACCTCGGGCGCGTACCAGAACTGGCCGCACATCACCTCGGCGAGCGAGCTCGGGCGGTTCTTCGTGGGCGTGAACTTCGTGGGCACGTGGGACGAGCTGTTCTTCATCTGCACGTGCTTCGCGCTGCTGCGCCGCCACTTCCCCGTGTGGCTCGCGAACGTCCTGCAGGCCGTGATCTTCACGTCCTTCCTGTGGGAGCTCGGCTACCGCGAGTGGGGACCGTTCCTGACCGCCCCCTTCGCGCTCCTGCAGGGCTGGATCTTCACGCGCACCGGGTCGCTCACCTACGTCGTGATCGTGCACCTGCTGTTCGACGCGATCGTCTTCCTCGCGATCGTGCACGCCCACAACCCGGGCGTGCTTGGCTGGTTCTTCCTCGTGTAGGTCCTACTCGACGCCGAGCAGGACCTCGGCCGCTCGGGCGAGGAAGGCGTCGACGGGCGCCTCGACGTAGGCGCGCGAGCCACGACGCTTGCGGAAGGCCGCCGCGCGGATCTCGCGCGAGGTGATCGGCTGGCCCTTGTCGAAGTAGGCGATGAGGCGGCGGCACAGCGCGTCGACCTCGTCCTTGTCGTAGCCCGCGCGCAGACCGCTCGCGGTCGCGAAGCGCTTGCCGTCCCCGCGCGTGAGGCGCGGGTACAGCGTGCGGGCGAGCTCGGCCATGCGCGCCATCCACGCCTCCTGACCGTGCTGCGCGACGTACTCGGCGCGCTCGCGGGCGACGAACGCGGCCTCGAGGCGGTCGAGCGCCGAGTCGACCGCGTCCCACGCGTACCCGCCCTGGACGATCGAGAAGGCGACGTCGCGCACGTCCTTCGCGGTCATCGTCACGGCTCCGTCACCCTCGTAGACCGCGCGCGCCTGGGCGAAGAACTCGTCGACCTCGGCGGGCGAGTAGCCCGAGCGGAACCGGGAGACCGTCGTGAACATGCTGGTCATTCTGCCTCCTGCGCCGCGAGCTGCCCGCACGCACCGTCGATGTCGCTGCCGCGCGTGTCGCGGACGGTCGTGGGGATCCCGGCCGCGCGCAGACGGGCGACGAACTCGGCCTCGACGGCCGGGTCGCTCGCCGTCCACCTCGAGCCGGGCGTCGGGTTGAGCGGGATCGGGTTGACGTGCACCCAGCCCTTGCCGCGCGCGAGGAGCTTGTCGGCAAGGAGCGAGGCCCGCCAGCCGTGGTCGTTCATGTCCCGGATGAGCGCGTACTCGATCGACACGCGCCGCCCCGTGGCCTCGAAGAAGCGGTACGCCGCGTCGAGCGCCTCGTCGACCTTCCAGCGCGAGTTCACGGGGATGAGCTCGTCGCGCAGCTCGTCGTCCGGCGCGTGCAGCGACAGCGCGAGGGTCACGGGGATGCCCTCCGCGGCGAGCTTGTCGATCGCGGGCACGAGGCCCACGGTCGAGACCGTGACGTTGCGGGCCGACATGCCGAAACCCTCGGGGGCGGGCGCGACGAAGCGGCGCACCGCGCCCATCACGGTCTTGTAGTTCGCGAGCGGCTCACCCATGCCCATGAACACGATGTTCGTCAGGCGACCGGGTCCCCCTGCGACCTCGCCCGCCTCGAGCGCGGCCGCAGCGAGCCGGACCTGCTCGACGATCTCGCCGACCGAGAGGTTGCGGGTCAGGCCGAGCTGGCCGGTCGCGCAGAACGGGCACGCCATGCCGCAGCCGACCTGGCTCGAGATGCACAGCGTCGCGCGCCTCGGGTACCGCATGAGCACCGACTCGACGCTCACCCCGTCGAACAGCCGCCAGAGCGACTTGACGGTCTTCCCCCGGTCCGCGGTGAGCGTGCGCACAGGCGTGAGCAGCTGCGGCAGGAGCGCCTCGACGAGCTCGCCACGTGCGGCAGCGGGCAGGTCGGTCATGCGCTCGGGGTCCGCAGTGAGGTGCGTGAAGTAGTGGGTCGCGAGCTGCTTCGCGCGCAAGGGTGCGTGCCCGAGCTCGGCGAGCACGTCGACGCGCTCGTCGTGGCTGAGGTCCGCGAGGTGGCGCGGCGGCTTGGGCCGGCGCCCGCGCGGGGCCATCTGGAGCGTCACGGGGGTCGAGGTCATGTCAGCCCACCACCGGGAGCAGGACGAGGTAGAGGACGTACGCGACGGGTGCCGCGACGACGAGCGAGTCGAGCCGGTCGAGCACACCACCGTGGCCCGGCAGGAGCGAGCCCATGTCCTTGAGGCCCAGGTCGCGCTTGAGCATCGACTCGGTGAGGTCGCCGAGCGTCGCGGAGAGCACGACGCCGACCGCGACGACCGCCCCGATCCACGCGTGCGTGCCGAGCCCGAGGTGGGTCCCGACCGCGCCGACGGCGATCGCGAGG
>JAJUHG010000229.1 GCA_029267995.1 Micrococcales bacterium | reverse complement strand
GTGGCGAGGGTGGCGGGCGTTCCCGCAACCGTCGGCGCCGCGGCGGGGAGGGCCGTCCGGCCGAGGGCGCTGCGGCGAGCCGGACCCGGGAGTCCAGTGAGCACACGGACCAGCGCGAGCGCGCCGGCTCGACACCGCAGGGCGAGGGCTCCGCGCCGCGCCGTCGTCGGCGCCGTCGTCGCTCGAGCGGCTCGTCCGCGAGCGGCTCGTCCGCGAGCGGTTCGGCCGCGACCTCCGAGTAGTCGGTCCCTCGGCCGGCGTGGGGCGAGACCTCAGCCGGCCGAGGCGACGAACGCGAGCACCGCGTCGGCGATCATCTGCACCGCGATCGCCGCGAGGAGCAGCCCCGCGATCCGCGAGACGAGGATCGTGCCCGACTCCTTGAGGATCCGGCTGATCGCCCCCGCGAAGCGCATCGAGAGCCACAGCATGATGCACACCGCGACGAGCGCGACCCCGACCGAGGCCCACTGCGCGGGCCCCTCGGCGCCCGTGACGAACACCATCGTCGCGACGATCGCACCCGGTCCGGCGAGCAACGGCGTGCCGAGCGGGACGAGCGCGACGTTGACGGACTTGTTCGGCGAAGGCTCGGGGTCCTCCATCTTGCCCGTGAGCAGCTCCATCGCGACGAGCAGCAGCAGCAGTCCCCCCGAGGCCTGGAGCGCGGGGAGCGAGACGTTGAGGTAGTTGAGCAGCTCCTGGCCGAACACCGCGAACACGACGATCACGGCGAAGGCCACGAGCACCGCCTGGCGCGCGGCGCGCTTGCGCTGCTGACGCGTCATCGCCGAGGTGAGCGCGAGGAAGATCGGCACCGTGCCCGGCGGGTCCATGATGACGAACAGCGTCACGAAGGCCGAGATCAGCAGCTGCCAGTCGAGCACGTCCACCCGGTCTCCTCCTCGTCCGCAACAGGGAAGCGTCCCTCGACGAGCCCCACGCCAGGATCGCGCATCAGCGCACCACCGCGAGCCGACCGAGGTCCTCGATGCGCTCGAGCACCTCGGGCGCGGTGGTGTTCTCCCCCAGCGCGTTCTCCTTGCCCGTCCCGTGGTAGTCCGAGGACCCTGTCACGAGCAGCCCGTGCCGGGCGGCGATCGTGCGCAGCCGTTCGCGCTGCTGCGAGCTGTGGTCGCGGTGGTCGACCTCGAGGCCCTGGAGACCCGAGGCGACCATCGCGTCGATCACGGCGTCGCTCACGACCCGACCCCGCCCGTCGGCACCCGGGTGCGCGAACACCGCGACCCCGCCCGCGTCCCGGATGAGCATGACCGCGTCGAGCACCTCGGGGGCGTAGTGCTTGACGTAGTACTTCGAGCCGTGGTGGAGCAGGTCGTCGAACGCGGTGCTGCGGTCGGGCACGACGCCTCGCGCGACGAGCGCGTCGGCGATGTGCGGCCGCCCGATCACGGCACCCGGCTCGACCTGCTCCTCGACCTCGTCCCACGTCAGGCCGAAGTCGCCGTGCAGGAGCGCGACGATGCGCCGCGCCCGCGCCGTGCGAGCCTCGCGTGCCCGGCGCAGCTCGCGCGCGAGCCCCTCGTGCGCGGGGTCGTGCAGGTAGGACAGCACGTGCACGCTCATGCCCGCCGTCCGCGCCGAGATCTCTGTGCCGCGCACGACGGCGACCCCGTGCTCACGTCCCGCCTCGGCCGCCTCGTCCCACCCCGACGTCGTGTCGTGGTCGGTCAGGGCGACGACGTCGAGCCCTGCGCGCGCCGCCTGCGCGACGACCTCGGCCGGGCTCTCGGTCCCGTCCGAGGCGGTCGAGTGGGTGTGAAGGTCGATACGCACACCCAGAAGGGTAGGGCTTCGCCGGGGTCCCTTCACCGCGCCCTCGCGCCTGCCCGGGTGGGATCATGGGGGCATGACCCCCGACGACACGACCCCGACCGACCCGACCCGCAGCGCGGCCGACGGCTCCGCGCAGCCGCTCGCCGAGCGCGGCTCGAACCGCTCGCAGCGTCCGGACTCGAAGGCGTTCCGCGAGTTCATCACGAGCGGCTGGGGCGAGCGAGCGCCGTCGGCGGCGAGCCCCTCGGCTGCGGCACCGTTCACGGCCGCACGGCGCGCGAGGCTCTCCGCGCTGTTCCCTGGCGAGCGGCTCGTGATCCCCGCGGGCGGGCTCAAGGTGCGCTCGAACGACACCGACTACCGCTTCCGGCCGCACTCGGCGTTCGCGCACCTGACGGGCCTGGGCAAGGACGAGGAGCCCGACGCGGTGCTCGTGCTGCACCCCGAGGGCGAGGGGCACCGTGCGGTGCTCTACCTGCGTCCGCTCGCCTCGCGCGAGACCACGGAGTTCTACTCCGACGCACGCTACGGGGAGTTCTGGGTCGGGGCACGGCCCACGCTCGAGGAGATCGCGACCGTCACGGGCATCGAGACCGCCGACCTCGCACGACTCGCTGACGAGCTCGCGAAGGACGTCGGCTACGGCGGGGTGCGCGTGCGCATCGTGCCGGGCGCGGACACCGCCCTCGAGGAGGTCGTGGACGAGATCCGCCGCACCGAGGCCGCGGGCGAGCTCGACGCGGGGCTCGCCGAGGCGCTCTCCGAGCTGCGCCTGGTCAAGGACGAGCACGAGGTCGCGCAGATGCGCGAGGCGGTCGCGCGGACGATCGAGGGCTTCGAGTCGATCGTGCGGGCCCTGCCGCGCGCGGTCGAGCATGCGCGCGGCGAGCGCGTGATCGAGACGACCTTCGACGCGCACGCCCGGCTCGAGGGGAACACGGTCGGCTACGAGACGATCGCCGCAGCGGGCGAGCACGCGACGACGCTGCACTGGATCCGCAACGACGGCCAGGTGCGCCCCGGCGAGCTCGTGCTCGTCGACGCGGGCGTCGAGATCGAGTCGCTCTACACGGCCGACATCACCCGGACCCTGCCGGTCGACGGGACCTTCACCGAGGTGCAGCGCCGGGTCTACCAGGCGGTGCTCGACGCGGCCGACGCGGCCTTCCGCGCCGCGGTCCCGGGCGCACGTTTCCGCGACGTGCACGCCGCCGCGATGGAGGTCATCGCGGCGCGTCTGGCCGAGTGGGGCCTGCTCCCGGTGAGCGTCGAGGAGGCGCTCTCCCCCGAGGGGCAGCACCACCGCCGATGGATGGTGCACGGCACCTCGCACCACCTCGGGCTCGACGTGCACGACTGCGCCCAGGCGCGTCGTGAGATGTACCTCGACGGGATCCTCGAGCCGGGCATGGTCTTCACGATCGAGCCGGGGCTGTACTTCAAGAGCGACGACCTGCTCGTCCCCGAGGAGTACCGCGGGATCGGGGTGCGCATCGAGGACGACGTGCTCGTGACGCCCCAGGGGAACGAGAACCTCTCGGCGGCCCTTCCGCGCCGCCCCGAGGACGTCGAGGCGTGGATGGCCAAGATCCAGCGGGGAGAGTAGGCCCGGGCGGCTCGCGCGGCCGTGTTGCACCCGGCTCAGGGGCAGCGCCGCGCGGGGCCCTGACGCCCGGTCGCTAGCGGCCGGGCTCCTCGGGGGCAGGAGCCTCTGTCTGGCCGGGCGCCGGTGGCGTCGCCTCGGGCGCCGACGGCTCCGGGGTCTCGGGGGCGGGGACCGCCGCGGGCGCCGCGACGGGCGTGCCCCACGTCGAGGTGACCCCGCCGACCTCGGCGAGCAGCTGACGGGCCTGGTTCGCCTTCTCGATCCGGCACAGCACCGCGTACGAGGTCGCGACGATCTGGCTCGAGGACGTGAAGTCGCGCTTGCCGGCCGTGAACGAGTACGACACGACCGAGAAGAGCATGCCGAAGGCCGCACCGATCGCG
>JAJUHG010000228.1 GCA_029267995.1 Micrococcales bacterium | reverse complement strand
GAAGGCGACGTCCGCGTCGGGGCGGATGCCGTCCATCGCCTCGAGCAGCTCGAACAGCAAGGGCTGCGGACCGTCGTGGAAGGACCGGTCCTCCGCGATGAGGTCGCAGTCCTCGAGGACGACGACGGCGGGTTCGAGGGCCCGGGCGATCTCGGTCGCCATGCGCACGAGCGCGAAGGACGTGCCGGTCAGCACGATCACCGTCACCTCGGGCCGGGCCCCCGCGAGGTAGCGCACGGTGTGGGTCTTGCCCGTCCCGGGCGGCCCGTAGAGCAGCACGCCGCGCTTGAGGTGCTGACCCGCGGCGAGGAGGCGGTCACGGTGCTCGGCGACCCCGAGCACCTGCCGTGCGACCCGGTCCAGGACGCCCTCGGGCAGGATCACGTCCTCGGGGGCGATGCGGGGTCGCTCGAGGAAGGTCACCCCGCCCGCACTGGGGTCGAACTCGGTCACGACGAAGGACACGAGCTGGCCGCGCAGCACGGACTTCTCGTCCATCGTCGCCCGCAGGTCGGTCAGCAGCGCCGCGGCGACGTCCTCGTCGGGAGTGAGGATCTCGATCGAGCCGGCCATGGCGAAGCGCGGGTTCGCGGCGCGCTGGAGCAGCGCGACGGGCACCGGCCCACCGCCGGCCGTGTAGTGGAAGAGGTGCAGCCCGAAGGAGACGACCCGCCGCGTCGCGTGCGGCCCGACGGGTGTGCGCACGTAGTCGACCGCGCTGAGCGGGAACTGCTTCCACTGGGCGTCCTGCTCGACGATCTCCGACAGCGAGTGGTGCATGCGCTGCTCACCGCCGCCGATCCCGACGACGCGCCCGCCGCCCGTGCGCTCGACGACGGTCTCGATCGCGATGTCGGCGTCCGCGCTGCGCATCCCGGGCACCTGCTCGGCGACCACCGCGACCCCGAGCGGGCTGCGACCCAGGTGCTCGCTGACCGTCTCGGCGACCCCGGGGCGATCGTCGGGCCGCTGTGCGGTGTGGCGGTTGACCGACTCCATGAACTCGCCGAACACACGCACGAAGTGCGCGGACTCGGGGGGCAGCTCGGGCTGTGTCATCGCCACACCGTACGGCCGGCGGCGGACATCTCGGTGCGAACCTGCCGAGGCGTGGGACGCTGGTGCGCGTGACTCGCGCATCGCTGCCCGGCTGGCGGCACGTCTACTCCGGCAAGGTCCGAGACCTCTACGAGCCTGAGGACGGCGACGGCGTCGTCCTCGTGGTCGCCTCGGACCGCATCTCCGCGTTCGACTTCGTGCTCGAGACCCCGATCCCGGACAAGGGGATCGTGCTGACCCAGCTGACCCTCTGGTGGTTCGAGCAGCTGACCGTCCCGAACCACGTGGTCTCGCTCGACGTGCCGGACGCCGTCCGGGGGCGTGCGATGGTGTGCCGGCGCCTCGAGATGTTCCCCGTCGAGTGCGTCGCGCGCGGGTATCTCACCGGCTCGGGTCTCGCCGAGTACCGGGAGACCGGCTCGGTGTGCGGCGTGCCCCTCCCGGACGGTCTCGTGGACGGGTCGCGCCTGCCCGAGCCGATCTTCACGCCCGCGACCAAGGCCGCCGTCGGCGAGCATGACGAGAACGTCGACCTCGACACCGTGGCCCGCATGATCGGCGCCGAGGACGCCGCGCGGCTGCGTGACCTGACCCTCGAGGTGTACTCGCGCGCCGAGCGGCTCACCCGAGAGCGCGGCGTGATCCTCGCCGACACCAAGCTCGAGTTCGGTCGTGACCCTGACTCGGGTCAGATCGTGCTCGGCGACGAGGTCCTCACCCCGGACTCCTCACGATTCTGGCCCGCCGACTCGTGGGAGCCCGGGGGCCCGCAGCCGAGCTTCGACAAGCAGTTCGTGCGGGACTGGTTGACCTCCTCAGGCTGGGACCGTCACGGCGACGCGCCCCCGCCGCCGCTCCCGGACGACGTCGTCGAACGGACCCGGGCCCGCTACCTCGAGGCCTACGAGCGCCTCACGGGCGCGCCCCTGACCCTGCCCTGACCGGCGCCCCCGCCCCCCGGGCACCCTCCAACCGCGCCCTCCGACGCCCCCTGCCACGCCCCACGCCCGCTGAGGTCGGCACCTACTACTGAGGTCGGCAGTTCTGCGTGCCGATCTGGGTGCTGGCTGCCGAAGTGAGCGTCAAGGGCCCTTCCGTGAACCACAGGCGCCACAGCTCGCCGTCGGCGGCGGTCTCGGCGATCCCGTCGAGGTGCTCGCGTCCCCCAGGTTTCCACGTCTGGACGATATATATCGAGATGCGATATATATGAGCGATGGCGATCCGGATGACCGAGCAGGTGTACCTCGTCCTGCTCGCGCTCGCCGACCACCCCCGGCACGGCTACGGCGTGGTCCAGCGGGTGCTCGAGCTGTCCGACGGCGCGGTCCGGCTCAGCGCGGGCACGCTCTACGGGGTGCTCGACCGACTGACCGCGGCCGGGTGGATCACCGAGTCCGGCGAGGAGGTCGTCGACGGTCGCCTGCGCCGCTACTACCGCGTGACCGACGACGGCGCCGCTACGCTCGCCGCGGAGACCGCGCGCCTCGAGTCGCTCACCCGCCGGGCCGCCGCCGTGCTCCGACCCGGGTTGGCGGGCGCATGAGCGACGACGCGTTCGAGCGCTCCGCGCGACGCTGGATGCGCGCCTACCCGCTCTGGTGGCGCGAGCGGCGCGGTGGTGAGCTGCTCGGGGTCCTCGAGGAGCTCGCCGACGACGGCGCGCGTCGCCTCGACCTGCGCACCGGGCTCAGCCTCGTGCGCGGCGGTTGGGCGACGCGCGTGCGGTACCGGCCGCCGTGGCACCGCGTCGTGCTGTACCGCCTCGGGTTCACCCGACTGCCCGCGCAGTTCCGGTGGTGGGCCGCCCAGGACATCCAGGGACGGTTCTTCCCCCTGCGCGAGATGACCCCATCGATCGGCATGCTTGGCGTCCTGATCGCGCTGCCCTTCATGTGGGGGCCAGGCCGAGCGCAGTTCTCGTGGCTCTCGCTCCTGGGGCCACTGGCTCTCGCAGCCCTCTCGTTCGTTCCCGCGATGGACCGCCGCTTGCGGCGCCTCGCGTGGGAGCGCGCCTTCGCGGATCGCCCGAGTCTCAGTCGGCTCACCGACCGCCCTGCCCCGCCGGCGGTCCCCGAGCGGTTGCGACCGAGGCGCCGCTCGGCCGCCCGTCCCGGCCTTGCGCGGGCCGCGTTCGTGCTGGGCCTCGGGGCCTTCGTGCTGCCCGTCGCGGCCGCGGTCGCGCCGCAGCGGGTCGACATGGTCCCGTGCGCGGTCGACGACGTCGCGTGGTGCGCGGAGTCCGTCGTCGTCGCGCGCGAGCCACACGTCGGGGGAGCGCTCGTGGTGTGGCTCGCGCTCGCGGTGCTCGCTGGCGCCGTCGTCGGTGCGCGTGCCGCGCGACGGGTCCGACGCGCGAGCCTCCCGGAGCAGCCCTTCCGGCAGCTCGTCGCGACGCGGGTCCCGTGGGGCAGCCTCACCGCGACGGGCGCGATCGGCGCGGTCGCTCTCGGGGAGGCGACCGGTGCGCTCGTCCAGCTCTTCGCCGCCCCGCTCGCCGGGCTGTGCGTCGTCGGGCTCGGCCTCGTGGGTGGTCAGCTGTACGGCCTGCGTCGCCGCGGCGACGTGGACGCGTGGGCAGGCATCGACGCGTGGCGGGTGGCTACCTCGGGCGGGGTGCTCGTCGACCCGCCGTACCGCGAGACGATCGTCTCCCCGGCGCCACCTGACCCCTCCCGCCCCACCGAAGGGCCCGTGCCGGGCTGACCTGATGCCGCGGTCGCGGTGGGTGCTGGTCGCTCCGTATGCGCCGACGCGAGGGGCTGACCCACCACCTGCCGCCCGCCGCGACGGCGGCATACGGTAGAGGCATGCTGCTCGCCGAGGACATCCTGCTCCTGCTCACCGAGGACCAGACGG
>JAJUHG010000227.1 GCA_029267995.1 Micrococcales bacterium | reverse complement strand
CCTCGATCGGCCTGCTCGCCGCGGCCGAGGCGGGGGTCGTGCTCGAGCGGCTCGCCCTCGTCCCGCAGCCTGGCCCCGACGCGCCCGGCGTCGTCGCGGCGCTCCTCGACGGGATGGACCTCGTCCTCGTCGGCCCGCAGGCAGGGCTGACCGAGGCGGACCGACGCCGGCTCGTCGCCCGGGCTCGCGAGCGCGGGAGCGTCCTGGTGAGCACCGCGGCGTGGCCCGGCGCGACCGTCGTGCTCGGGGTGCGCACGCTCGGCTGGACAGGCGCGGGTGCGGGCGAGGGCCACCTGCGCAGCCTCGACGTGCGCGTGACCCGTTCGGGCCGCGGCGCGGCCGCCGAACGAGTCTCGATCGAGCTCACGCTCCCGCTCGCCCCGCCCGGGGCCGACGAGCTGCAGGGCGCGGGACACCAGAGCACGAGGCCGGCCGCAGGGCAGCCGTCGCTGCGGCTCGTGGGGTGAGCCGCGTGGCGACCCGCACCGCGGTGCTGTGGGTGCCCGACTGGCCCGTCGTCGCCGCGATCCAGCACGAGGGTGCCCCGCCGCACCTCCCGGCCGCCGTGCACGACGGACGACGTCTCGTCGCGGTCTCGGCCGTCGCCCGGGCCCAGGGAGTGCGACGCGGGATGCGCCGTCGGCACGCTCAGGGCACGTGTCCCGAGCTCGTCCTGCTGCCCGAGGACGAAGGACGCGACGCGGTGCTCTTCGAGACCGTCGCGCAGGCCGCCGAGCAGGTCGTCCCGGGGGTCGAGGTCGTGCGGCCCGGGCTCCTCCTCGTGCCCGCCGACGGCGCCGCGCGGTTCCACGGCTCGACCGAGGCCTTCGGCGCCGCGCTCGTCGGCGCGGTCGCCCGGGCCGGGCACGAGAGCCAGGTCGGTGTCGCGGACGGGCTGCTCGCCGCCCTGCTCGCGGCGCGCGAGCACCGGCTCGTGCCCCCCGGCGGCTCGGCCGACTTCCTCGCCCCGTACCCCGTCTCCGCGCTCGTGCACGCCGCGCACGACCCGCGCACCCTCACCGCGACGGCCGAGCTCGTCGACCTGCTCACCCGGCTCGGGCTGCGCACGCTCGGTGCGCTCGCCGCGCTGCCGGCCGCCGACGTCGCGACGCGCTTCGGCGAGCTCGGGGCCTGGGCTCACCGCCTCGTGCGCGGGCAGGACCCGCGCCCACCCGTGCGTCGTCGGCCCGAGCCCGACCTCGAGGCGAGCCACGAGATCGACCCGCCCACGGCACGCCTCGACGTCGCGACCTTCGCCGCGCGTCGCGTCGCGGAGGAGCTGCACGCGAAGCTCCTCGCGCGCGGGGCGACGTGCGGGCGGCTCGAGATCACGGCCGTGACCGAGCACGGCAGCGAGCTGAGCCGCACGTGGCGCACCGACCTCGGTGGGCTCGGTGGACTGACCGCAGCGCGCATCACCGACCGCGTCCGCTGGCAGCTCGAGGGCTGGCTCGACCGGGCCGCGAGCGCGCGGCACGGTGACCAGGATCCCGAGCGAGGGGCGGTCGCGCGCCTCGTCGTCCTCGCGCGTGAGGTCGTGCCCGCAGGGGCCGAGCAGGGCCGGCTGTGGGGCGGGGCGAGCGGCAACGACGTGCGGGCCCACCGGGCGCTCGAGCGCGTCCAGGGGCTGCTCGGGGCGCACGGGGTGCTCACCGCGGCGCTCCAGGGCGGGCGTGACGTGCACGACCAGGTGCACCTCGTGCCGTGGGGTGCCCAGCAGCGCGCCGAACGGTCCGCCCACGCCCCGTGGCCAGGCAGGCTGCCCTCCCCGGCCCCCGCGACGGTCCTGCCCGAGCCCCAGCCCGTCCTCGTGCTCGACGCGGCGGGGTGCCCCGTGACGCTCGACGGACGGTGGGCGCTCAGCGCCGACCCGGCCCGGGTGCACTGGCCGGGCACGACGCACCGCGACCCTGCGCGAGCCGTCGAACCGCACGAGGCCACGGTGCTCTCGTGGGCCGGCCCGTGGCCCCTCGCGCAGCGTTGGTGGACGAGCGAGGGACGCACGGTCGTGCACCTGCAAGCCGCGCTCGACGACGGCGCGGTGCTCCTCGAGTGGGACGCCGCCGCCCGCACGTGGGTGTGCGAGGCGCGCTATGACTGAGCCCCGCTACGCCGAGCTGCACGCACACTCGGCCTTCAGCTTCCTCGACGGGGCGAGCCAGCCCGCCGAGCTCGTCCACGAGGCCGCGCGCCTCGGGCTCGAGGCCCTCGCGCTGACCGACCACGACGGCCTCTACGGCGTCGTGCGCTTCGCTGAGGCGGCCCGTGCGACGGGCCTGCCGACCGTCTTCGGCGCCGAGCTGCACCTGCCCGTCGTCGACGCGCTCGGCCGCGCGGTGCTCGACCCGCCCACCGGGGTGCCTGACCGTCGCTCGACGCACCTGCTCGCGCTCGCGCGCGGGCCCGAGGGGTATCGCAGGCTCTCGGCTGCGATCGCCGAGGCACACCTCGCGACCGGCACGAAGGGGCTTGCGGACTACCGGCTCGAGGCGCTCGCCGAGCGCGCCGAGGGGCACTGGCTCGTCCTGACCGGGTGTCGCAAGGGGGCCGTGCAGCGTGCGCTCGACGGCGCCCCGAACCGCACCACGGGCCTCGCGGACGCACGCCGCGAGCTCGACCGGCTGCGCGCCCTGTTCGGTCCTGAGAACGTCGCGGTCGAGGTCACGCGGCGCGGCGAGGCGCACGACGACGACCGCGCCGCGGCCCTCGCGCACCTCGCGAGCAGCGTCGGGGCGCCGCTCGTCGCGACGGGGAACGTGCACTACGCGACCCCCGCCGACGCCGACCTCGCGGCGGCCCTCGCGGCGGTCCGTGCGACCTCGAGCATGCCCGAGCACGACGGTTGGCTGCCCGGCGCCCCGACCGCGTTCCTGCGCTCGGCGGCCGAGATGGCCCGGGTGCACCGGCGCGAGCCGCACGCCGTGACGACCGCGGCCGAGCTCGCCGCCGAGTGCTCCTTCGACCTCGCTCTCGTCGCCCCGTCCCTGCCCCCGTTCCCCGTCCCCGAGGGGCACACCGAGGCCTCGGGGCTGCGTGAGCTCGTGCGTCGCGGCGCGCTCGAGCGCTACGGCCCGCCCGAGGACGAGCGGGTCCCGGGCGCGTGGGCCCAGCTCGCGCACGAGCTCGACGTGATCGAGACGCTCGGTTTCCCGGGGTACTTCCTCATCGTCCACGAGCTCATGGAGTTCTGCCGTGAGCGCGGGATCCTCGCCCAGGGGCGCGGCTCGGCGGCGAACTCTGCGGTGTGCTACGCGCTCGGGGTGACCGCGGTCGACGCGGTGCGCCACGGGCTGCTGTTCGAACGGTTCCTCGCCCCCGAGCGTGACGGCCCGCCCGACATCGACGTCGACATCGAGTCGGGGCGGCGTGAGGAGGTCATCCAGCACGTCTTCGAGGTGCACGGACGCCACCACGCGGCCCAGGTCGCGAACGTCATCTCCTACCGTGCACGCTCGGCCGTGCGCGACGCGGCGCGTGCGCTCGGGCACGACGTGGGCCAGCAGGACGCGTGGAGCAAGTCGATCGAGCGCTGGGGGACCCTCAAGGCCCCCGAGCCGCAGGTTCCGTGGTGGCAGGGTTCGGCCCGGCTCGACGGGGTCACGACGGGCGAGCCCTCGCGGCTCGAGCCTGCCCGCGAGCTCGCGTCGGCCGACACCCACGACGTCGTGCCGGACCGGCTCCCGCCCACGGCCGCCGACCTCGCCGAGATCCCGACGCCCGTGATCGACCTCGCCGACCGCATGCTGCGCCTCCCGCGGCACCTGGGCATCCACCCGGGGGGCATGGTGCTGTGCGACCGTCCCGTGATCGAGGTGTGCCCCGTCGAGTGGGCACGCATGCCCGGGCGGACCGTCCTGCAGTGGGACAAGGACGACTGCGCCGACGCGGGCCTGGTGAAGTTCGACCTGTTGGGCCTGGGCATGCTCACCGCGCTGCGGATCGGCTTCGAGCTCGTGCGCGAGCACGAGGGTGTCGAGCTCGAGCTGCACTCCCT
>JAJUHG010000226.1 GCA_029267995.1 Micrococcales bacterium | reverse complement strand
GCTCCGAGACGTCCCCACCCCCGGACGCGGCCGCGAATTGTCTGCTGCGTTGGTCGCGCCGACAGCGCACGTGAGACGCTACTGGCGGCGATGAGCTCAGGCAATCATCGTTAGGGATGAGTTTGCCTCCTACGAAAGTCGTAGAATGGCAAGGTGGCGGCGGCCCCTCGACGCAACAGAGGACGTGCTTGCGGCCCGAGCCCAGTCGCGAACACTAGGCCGGGATGATGCAGTTGGCGCTGTTCCGTAGGCGAGGGCGCTCTCGCGAAGGCGCTCGAGAATGCCTTGGATCCCCTCGGCTCCCATTCACGTGATGGGCTGGTCGAGGTAGGAGAGGGGAGGCCGACGCTAGCGCCGGGCCAAGTCGGCTAGCGTCGCAACGCGCGGTGAAGACGACTGGGAGGTCGGGCGCTTTCCTTCCTGCCACTATCGTGACGAGCCCCGCCTCCCGCCCCACAGTGTCTGCACCCTTGTGAGGCTCACTCCTCGGGCTACGTCGAGGCGCCCGCTCTGAGTTGGGCGCCGCTAGGCATCTTCGCATTGGGCCGTTCCCGCAATCCGCAGATCAGACCTCAGCAGGTCGGACCGATACCGCGAGTTCCTCGCCCTCGGCCACGGAGAGCTCGAGCGCGAGCGTCTCGCGCGCGATCAGCTCGCGGTGCGCCTCGACGGCCGCGACCCGGTCCGCGGGCACCGTGAGATCGAGCGCGATCCGATCAGACACCTGCAGGCCAGCCGCCTTGCGCGCGTCCTGGACGGCCCGCACGACGTCGCGCGCGTAACCCTCCGCCTCGAGCTCGGGCGTCACGGTCACGTCGAGCAGGACGAAGCCCCCGCCCGGCAGCACGGCCGCCGTGAGGCCCTCCGCCGCGGCGTCGGCGTCGACCGTCGTCGCAAGCTCGTACTCTCCCGCCTCGAGCGCGACGTCGCCGTCCTCGGTACGCACGACGACGGCGCCCTCGGCGTCCTGGGACCACGCGCCCGCCTTCGCGGCGCGGATGACCTGCTGGACCGTCCGGCCCAGCCGCGGGCCGGCCGCGCGGGCGTTGACCGTGAGCGTCGTCGTGACCCCGAAGCGGGCGACCTCCTCCTCCGTGAGCGAGTCAAGGTCGACCACGCGCACCTCGCGCACGTTGAGCTCGCGCGCCGCGAGCTCGGCGAGGTGCTCGTCGAGCCCACCCGGGACGACGGCCGTCGCGGACAGCAGCGGCTGGCGTACCCGCAGGCCCGCGGCCTTGCGCAGCGAGAGCGCCGTCGAGACGACCTCACGCGTGCGCTCCATCGCCGCGACGAGGTCGGCGTCGCCGCCGAGGGCAGCAGCCTGCGGCCAGTCGGTCAGGTGCACCGAACGGCCGCCCGTGAGCCCACGCCAGATCTCCTCGGTCACGAGCGGGGCGAGCGGGGCCATGACGCGGGTGAGCGTCTCGAGCACGGTCCACAGGGTGTCGAAGGCGTCGTCGTCCTCGGACCAGAAGCGGTCGCGCTGGGTGCGCACGTACCAGTTGGTCAGCACGTCGATGTGGTCGCGCACGAGCTCGCACGCCGCGGCGATCTCGTACGCGTCGAGGTGCTCGGTCACGCGCGCGACGAGGTCACCCGTGCGGGCCAGCACGTAGCGATCCATCGGGCGCATCCCCGCGATCCGCTCGGGGGCCACCGGGCCCGCCTCGACGTCGCCCGCGGCCTGGGCGTAGAGCGTGAAGAAGTAGTAGGTGCTCCACAGCGGGAGGATCACCTGGCGCACCCCGTCGCGGATCGACTCCTCGGAGACCACGAGGTTCCCGCCGCGCAGCACGGGGCTCGACATGAGCGACCAGCGCACCGCGTCCGAGCCGTACCGGTCGTACATCTCGAGCGGGTCGGGGTAGTTGCGCAGCGACTTGCTCGCCTTGCGCCCGTCGTCGCCCAGCACGATGCCGTGCGAGAGGCACGTGCGGAAGGCGGGGCGGTCGAAGAGAGCGGTCGAGAGCACGTGCAGGGTGTAGAACCACCCGCGGGTCTGGCCGATGTACTCGACGATGAAGTCGCCCGGGAAGTGGCGGGAGAACCAGTCGGCGTTCTCGAAGGGGTAGTGCACCTGGGCGAAGGGCATCGAGCCCGAGTCGAACCACACGTCGAGCACGTCAGGGATGCGGCGCATCATCGACTGCCCGCTCGGGTCGTCCGGGTTGGGGCGCACGAGATCGTCGATGAAGGGGCGGTGCAGGTCCGTGACCGGCACGCCGAAGTCCGCCTCGAGCTCGGCGACCGAGCCGTAGACGTCCACGCGCGGGAACTCGGGGTTGTCGCTCACCCACACGGGGATGGGCGTGCCCCAGTAGCGGTTGCGCGAGATCGACCAGTCGCGGGCGTTCTCGAGCCACTTGCCGAACTGCCCGTCCTTGATGTGCTCGGGCACCCAGGTGATCTCCTGGTTGAGCTCGACCATGCGGTCCTTGAAGGCCGTGACGCGCACGAACCAGCTCGAGACCGCCTTGTAGATCAGCGGGTTCCGGCAGCGCCAGCAGTGCGGGTAGGAGTGCTCGTAGGTCTCGTGGCGCACGACGACGGGCCGCCGGGCCGCCTCGAGAGCGGCGAGCGGGCCCGTGCCCGCCTTGAGGTCGGCGATGATCGCCTTGTTCGCCTCGAACACCTGCTGGCCCGCGTACGCGGGGACCTCGCTCGTGAACTTCCCGGCGTCGTCGACCGGGACCACGGGCGTGATGCCCGCGGCCTCGCACACGGCCATGTCGTCCTCACCGAAGGCCGGGGCCAGGTGCACGAGCCCCGTGCCGTCCTCGGTCGAGACGAAGTCCGCCGCGAGGACGCGGAACGCGCCGTCGTGACCGGCGAAGAAGTCGAAGATCGGGGCGTAGCGCCGGCCCGCGAGCTCGGCGCCCGTGAGCCGCTCGACGACGGCGGGCTCCTCCCCGAGCTCGCGGGCGTAGGCCGCAAGGCGCGAGGCGGCGAGCAGGACGCGCTCGCCCGCGAGGGCGCCGTCGGCGGGCTCGACGACGACGTACTCGATCTGGGGGCCGGCCGCGATCGCGAGGTTCGAGGGAAGGGTCCAAGGCGTCGTCGTCCAGATGAGCGCGAGCTCACCGGTCTCGAGGCGCACCCCGACCGTGAGGGCCGGGTCCTGGCGCGAGGCGTAGACGTCGTCGTCCATGCGCAGCTCGTGGTTCGACAGCGGGGTCTCGTCGCGCCAGCAGTACGGCAGCACCCGGTAGCCCTCGTAGGCGAGGCCCTTGTCGTAGAGCTGCTTGAAGGCCCAGATGACCGACTCCATGAAGGACAGGTCGAGGGTCTTGTAGTCGTTGTCGAAGTCGACCCAGCGCGCCTGGCGCGTGACGTAGTCGCGCCACTCCTTCGTGTAGCGCAGCACGGACTCGCGGCACTCGGCGTTGAACGCCGCGATGCCCATCTTCTCGATCTGGGACTTGTCCGTGATGCCGAGGATGCGCTCGGCCTCGAGCTCGGCGGGCAGCCCGTGGGTGTCCCAGCCGAAGCGGCGCTCGACGCGGCGCCCGCGCATCGT
Organism: Micrococcales bacterium; assembly: GCA_029267995.1. Classification (GTDB taxonomy): domain Bacteria; phylum Actinomycetota; class Actinomycetes; order Actinomycetales; family Cellulomonadaceae; genus JAAYZM01. The sequence goes on along the minus strand of JAJUHG010000226.1, from coordinate 478 downwards.
CATGTACCGCGGCACGACGTCCTTGACGTACCCGGTGAGCAGGTGGCCGTAGTGCGGCAGGCCGTTCGCGAAGGGCGGCCCGTCGTAGAACACGAACTCGTTCGCGCCGTCCCTGCCGGCCGGCCGCTGCTCGACCGAGGCCCGGAAGATGCCTTCCCGGGCCCAGTACGCGAGCACGCGCTCCTCGAGCTCGGCGAGACGGGGCTGGGGCGGGACCTCGGGGTAGCGGGCGCTCATGGGAGGCGCGGAGTGTAGGCCGACGACAGCGCGCGCTCCACGAGGACGGTCGCCGCGCGCAGAATCCGGCCCCCCGGCCTCGCGGCTCGACGCGCCGCGGCGGCCGGATCCCGAGGTAACCTGAGGCGGTGCGGAACGAGTCCAGACCACCCATGCTGCACCGTCTCCTCCCCACGCTCCTCGCCGCGGTCCCGCTGCTCCCGCCGCCCCAGCAGGCCGCGCCGGCCGTGCCGGCGGTCAT
>JAJUHG010000225.1 GCA_029267995.1 Micrococcales bacterium | reverse complement strand
GGGCCCGACGCCTCGGCGACCGTCGTCGCGTTCAACGCGCTGTTCCACACGCTCGCCCGCGCGACGCTCACCGCGACGTACTCGCGCTGAGCCGCCCGCGCTACAGTCGCACGGCCCCCAGACCGCGCCGCAGACGCACGCGGTTCGAGACTCGGCTCAGCACGCCGTCGACGACCATCCCGATCACGAGGATCACGATCATGGTCGCGAGCAGCGGTGCGGTGTCGGCGAACTCGCGGAAGAACGTCATCTGCACCCCGAGCGAGGGGCGCGCGGCGATCACCACGAGCAGCTCGCCCGCCATGAGGGACCGCCACGCGAAGGCCCAGCCCTGCTTGAGCCCCGCGACGTAGGTCGGCAGCGCTGCGGGCACGACGACGTACCGGTACATCGAGAACCCACGCGCCCCAAGGGTGTGGGCCGTGCGCACGAGCGCCGGGGGCACGTCGTCGATCCCCGAGATGAGGCCGTTCGCGATCGACGGCACCGCGCCGAGGATCACGACGAACAAGATCGCCTGCTCGGTCAGGCCGAACAACAGGATCGCGAAGGGGAACCACGCGATCGAGGGCATCGTCTGCAGGCCCGTCAGGAGCGACCCGATCGCCGAGCGCAGCACGCGCGAGGCACTCAGGGCTATGCCGAGGGCCGTCCCAAGGAGCAGCGCGAGCCCGAAACCGACGACGCCACGCGTGAGCGTCGTGCCGAGTGCGCTCCAGGACACGGGGTCGCGAGCGAGCTCGACGAGGCTCGTGGCGACCTCGCCCGGCGAGGGGAACACCCACGGCGGGCGGAACTCGACGAGATAGAGCAGCTGCCACGCGCCGAGCAGGATCGCGACGCCGAGCAGCGGGGGCCACGTGCGGGCCCAAAGTCGCCCGAGCCGCGCGGCGAACGCGGTGCGCTGGCCCGCCGGCGCGCTCACGACGTCCTCCCCTGCTCAGCGATCACGTGGTACTTGTCGAGCTTGTCGTGCAACGCAGCCGCACGCGTCGCGATGAGCGGGTCGTCCATCTTGCGCGGACGCGCGAGGGTCACGCGCACCTCCTCGGCGATGCGGCCCGGGGAGGGCTGCATGACGACGACGCGGTCGCCGAGCCGGGCCGCCTCGCGCACGTTGTGGGTGACGAACACGATCGTGAGCCGGCGCTCGGCCCACACCCGCTCGATCTGGTCGTGGAGCGCATCACGCGTGATCGCGTCGAGGGCCGCGAACGGTTCGTCCATGAGCAGGATCTGACAGTCCTGGGCGAGCGACCGTGCGAGCGCGACACGCTGCCGCATCCCGCCCGACAGCTCGTGCGGGCGACGCAGCTGCATGCCCGGCAGGTGGACCATGTCGAGCAGCTCGGCGGTGCGGTCGGCCCACTGGTCCTTCGGTGCCCCGGACAGGCGCAGCGCGAGGTGGATGTTGCCCTCGACGGTGAGCCAAGGAAAGAGGTTCGAGTCCTGGAACATCATCCCGACCCGGCGCCCACCCATGTCGATCTCGCCCTCGCTCGGCCGGGTCAGGCCCGCGATCATCGACAGCAGCGTCGACTTGCCGCAGCCCGACCGGCCGAGCAGGCACACGAACTCCCCCTCGGCGACCTCGAGGTCGACGCCGTCGAGGGCGACCACCTGGTCCGTGCCGCGGCCGAAGAGCTTGGTCACCCCGCGGGCACGGATCGCCATCTCGGTCCCGGCGCTCACGGGGCACCGACCGGGTCGAGCCCGCGCGCTTCGAGGGCCGCGTCGAGCAGGTCGAGCTCCCACAGCCCGTCGAGGTCGGCACTGTCGAGAAGACCGAGGTCGTGGGCGTTCTCGGCCGCCGTGCGCATCGTCGCGACGAGCGGGTCGTAGGTCATCTCGACGTTCTGCCACGCGCGCTCGAGCACCTCAGCCTCGAGCGAGGTCCTCGTGAGCGTCGCGATCGACTCGTCGACCGTGCGACGCGCGGACCCGGGCTCGGCGTCGATGTGGGCGAGGGTGTCGAGCAGGCCGTCGAGGAGTGCCGCGACGTTCTGCGGGTGCGCCTCGAGGTACCCCGTCCGCACGACGAGGTTCGTCACGACGAACCGACCGTCCGGCCACAGCTCGGACTCGTCGACGAGCACGTGCGCACCCCCTTCGAGCACGAAGCGTGAGGCCCACGGCTCCGGGACCCACGCGCCGTCGACGTCCCCGGCGCGGAAGGACTGGAGAGCCGTCGCGTTCGACTGCGGGAGTATCTGCACGTCTCCCCCTCCGGTGCGTGTCGTCTCGAGACCTTGCTCCGCGAGCCAGTGGCGCGCGGCGACGTCCTGGGTGTTGCCGAGCTGCGGGGTCGCAAGGCGCCCCCCGCGCAGGTCCTCGGGAGTCTCGATTCCCGAGCGCACGACGAGCGCGGCTCCTCCCGAGGCGGTTCCCGCCACGACCCGCAGGGCGCGCCCCTGCGATCGGACGAAGCCGTTGATCGTCGGGTTGGCGCCCACGAACGCGGCGTCGATAGATCCCGCGTTGAGCGCCTCGATGACATTGGGACCTGCGTTGAAGGTCATCGTGCTCAGTCTCACCCCGGCCGGGAGCGCGGCCTCGAAGAACCCACCCTCGACCCCGACGATCGCGGGGGCGTGCGTGAGGTTGGGCATGTACCCGATCCGCAACGCGGTCGCGGAACCCTGCCACGAGTCACCGCAGCCCACGAGCCCGAGTGCCACGGCAAGCAGCGCGACGAGGCGCGCCGCACGGCGCGCCGACGTCCCTCGCGTCATCCTCGCTCCTCGTCCTGATGGGGCTCCGGGTCCGTGAGTCCGGTAGCAGGGTACGCACCTTCGTCGAGACGGCCCTCCTTGGCCCGCAGGGCGGAGAGCACCTCGTCGACCGCGGCCTCGACGTCGAGCGCCGAGGTGTCGACCACGACGTCGGCGTCGGTCGGCTCCTCGTACGGCGAGGAGATCCCGGTGAACTCGGGGATCTCCCCCGCGCGCGCCCGGGCGTACAGTCCCTTGCGGTCGCGCGCCTCGCACACCTCGAGCGGGGTCGCGACGTGCACGAGGAGGAACGTGCTCACGGGCTCGACCATCGCGCGCACCTCGGCCCTCGTCTCGGCGAAGGGAGCGATCGGCGCGGCGAGCGCGATCCCGCCGTGCCGGGCGACGAGCGAGGCGACATAGCCGATGCGGCTCACGTTGAGCTCGCGCGAGCGACGGTCGAAGCCGAGCCCCGCGGACAGCATCTGACGCACCTCGTCCCCGTCGAGCAGCGTGACCTCGCGGGCGTCCTGAGCCCCAAGCCGCGCCGCGGTCGCTCGGGCGAGCGTCGACTTGCCCGAGCCGGACAGCCCGGAGAACAGCACGACGGCACCTCGTCCGCGGGCCCGGGGTGGCAGGAGCACAGGGACTGCGGGCTCGGGGTAGGCGGCCGCAAGTGCCGTGCGCACGACGGCGAGCTCGTCGCCGTCGGGGGTCGCCTCGAGGACGTCGTCGACGACAGCGCCCGTCGCCGCAGCCACGAGGTCGACGCCCGAGGTGATCTGGACGGGGCGCAGCACCCCGGGGCCACCGCGCCACGCGGGGGCGACGAGCACCTCGCCCGCGTACCCCTCGCGGTCGAGCGCGGAGCGCAGCCCGACGACGGCGGCCCGTGCGACCCGGTCCGGGCCGCGCGGTGCGAGCACGAGCCAGGTCGGACCGCCCGCGGTGAGCTCGGACCGCGTCGGCATGCGGGAGGTGACCGTGACGTGCCGTCCGGCGAGCGCTCCGGCGCGCACCCGCCCCGTGCCGAGCGGACCGGGGACGGGGGCGAGCGGACGCAGGTGCTCAAGGTGCGTCACGGACACCCATCCGCGCGCGTCCCGCGCCCCGAGGCTCGCCCGCGCGAGCGGGGTGTTCTCGGCGTCGAGCAGCGTTACGTGCGGCGCGTCGTGCGACTTGTCGAGGCGGATCTGAAGCTCGAGGCCCTGCTCGGCGACGCGCACGAGCTCGAGCAGGTCGAGGTCTTCCGGTGCGAGGACCACGGGGGTTGACTCTGGCTGAGGCACGCCTCATCGTGCCACGGCACCACGGC
>JAJUHG010000224.1 GCA_029267995.1 Micrococcales bacterium | reverse complement strand
GATGAAAGACTTGCGGCACATGCTCCTCGGCTTTCTCTGCTTTGGATTCATTTATACACTGGTTGCAGTGTTGTGGGGTTTTTTGGCTCTGACTCAGTTTCCAGATCTTCCGACCGCTGACTTGGCCACACCGAAACTCCTCGCCTCGAGCTTGGTGCCGAGGCGGGCCGTGCCGCTCACCTTCGGGGCCTTCGTCGCGCGCGGGGCGGCACCCTTGGCGACGCTCGCCGACGACGACGTCGCGACGCCCTTCTCATAGCCGTCCCGGGTGGCGGTCACGCGCACCGAGACGCGCTTGCCAGCGTGGGAGGGCTCGAGCGTGAAAGTGCGCTGCGTCGCGCCCTTGACCGGTGCGCCGTCGAGCAGCCACTGGACCGAGGTCGTGACCCCCGGCGCGTCCCAGGCGCCCGTCGTGGCGTGGACCGTCTGGTCGACGCGCACCGTCCCCGTGACGCGCGGGAGCGTCGTGGCACGCGGGGCGGCGCCCTTCGCGACGGCCGCGCTGGGCGCGCTCGTGGCGGTGGCGACGTAGCCCGGGTGGGTCGCCGTGACGCGCACGGTGAGCCGCGCGCCGACGTCGGCGGCGGTGGGGACGTAGGTGGGTGCGCTCGCGCCGGGGATCGCCGTCCCGTCCCGCAGCCACTCGTAGGAGACGTCGACGACGCGGAACGACCACGCGCCGGGTGACGCCGTGAGTGGCGCCCCGACCCGCGCCTCACCCGTGACGCGCGGCGCGTCGACGGCGGTGAGGCGAGGAGCGACGTGGGTGTCGCTGATCGTGACGTGCGGCCGGGACCCGGCGACCCACGGCGTGGCGTGGTCGACGCTCGAGACGATCCCCTCGCCCGCGTGGGCGTAACCGACCTCGACGCGATCCGCGCGCGGGTCGCTCACGTGCAGCACGTAGCGCGCGCCGGGGCGAGCCCGCTCCATGGAGAACTCCCCGTCCGAGCCCGCCGCGCGAAGGAAGTCGAACATCTCCGTGTCGACGAGGGAGCCGTCCGCCGTGATCTCGTAACCCTTGAGGTAGAGGTAGCCCGGGTCCCAGTCGAAGCCGGACGGGACGCTGAAGGTCCCCTCGAACCGCACCGGGTCGACGGGCTCGAGGACGATGCCCGAGGTGCCGCCATGCACCGCGACCCCGTCGAGCGGGGAGCTGACGAGCGGCCGCCCGGGACCCGCGTAGTAGCCGCCGAGCTGCCTCGTGAGCCCCCGCGGCACAAGCTCGAGCCGGTGCTCGATGTGCGCCCCGAAGGTCGCCAGCGTGAACGATCCGTCCGGCTCGGGGGCGACCATGCGCGCGTACTTCCACCGGCCCGTGCTGGCGTCCCACGTGGAGGTCTCGACCCAGAACCCCTCGTTCGAGACCCCAGCGGGGAGCACGACCCGCCCGGAGATCTCCGTGGGTCCGGCCGCGGTCGCGGCTGCCGGCAGCCCGGCGGCCAGGAGGGCGGCGAGAGCGATCGCGACGACGCGCGTCCTGCTCTTGATGTGGGACATGACTGAGCGCACTGCGACCTCCGCTGCCGGGGTGCGCCCCCTGCGGACGCCGGGGGCGATTCTGCAGCAATCGCCCGGAAGTGCACCAGCGTGTCCACATTCCGCCCGGATCAGGACGTCGCCGCGTCGCGAGGAGCGCGCCACGGCGGGCGCTCGGCGACGGGCTGCTACGTGTCGGCGTACATCTCGTCGACCTCGATTCCCTGCGGAAGCGTGATCGTGCCGGTGATCGACTCGGCGTCGGCCGCGTGCGCGGCGGTCGGCAGACCCGCCGCGAGGAGTGCGAGCACCGCGACGGCGGTCGTCCGGGCCTTGCGGCCTGCTCGAGACATGACTGAGCTCGTCATCTGGACCTTCCTGATCTTCTGCTGTCTGAGCAGCACCCGGTGGTGCGCCCGGACGATTGTGGAGTTCTCCGGGACGAAAGCGGACGATCATCTCAAAACCGGCCCGATCTAGCGGTGGCCGCTCAGCACGGGCTCCTGAAGTGTCGATCCCTTCCTGCATGGACGAACTGACCGGCTCGAAGGTGATGGCGCTGCGCTATGCCGGGCGCTGCCGCGTGTGCTCACGCGAGATTGCGGCGCGCGAGCGGGCCGTCTACGAGCGTGCGAGCAAGACGGTGCGGTGCCTCGAGTGCCCAGCGGTGGCGCCCGAGCAGGATGGCGTTGTCGCGGGGCCCCCGTCCGCGCCGCCGCCCGTGGAAGCCGGCACCGCGGGGGTATCGGCCCGCCGGGAGTACGAGCGCCGTCGGGCTCGTGACGAGGAGCGGCTGCGTGCGAAGTGGGGACGGTTCGGCGGAATCGCGGTCGCCCTCTCCGAGGAGAAGCAGAGCACCTCGGCGTGGGATCGAGGCGCCGTCGGGGAAGAGCGGCTCGGCGCGCGCCTCGACAAGCTCGCCGCCGATGGGCCTATCGAGGTGCTTCACGACCGACTCATCCCGGGGACGCGCGCGAACATCGACCACATCGTCGTGGCACCGGGCGGGGTGTGGGTCGTGGACTCGAAGCGCTACCGCGGCCAGACCCCCGCCCTGCGCGTCGAGGGCGGGCTCTTCCGGCCGAGGGTCGAGAAGCTCGTCGTCGGAGGTCGCGACTGCACGAGGCTCGTCGACGGCGTCCTCGGTCAGGTCGCCGTCGTGCGCGAGGCCCTGCCCGACGTCCCCGTAACGGGTGCGCTGAGCTTCATCGACGCGGAGTGGCCCCTCATCGGTGGGGCCTTCGTGACGCGCGGCGTCCACGTGCTGTGGCCGAAGCGGCTCGCGAAGCGGCTCAGTGAGTCGCGAGGCGAACTCGATGTCGGCGCAGTCGCAGCGACTCTGGCGGCGCGCTTCAGGCCGGCGTGACGACGTCCGCTGCCGCCGCTAGCACAGTGCTAGCATCGTGGCATGTCCACGCTCTACGTCCGCGACGTGCCGCCCGAGGTCTCGAAGGCGCTCAAGGAGCGTGCAGCCGCGGAAGGCAAGTCCCTCTCCGCCTACGTCGTCAGCGAGCTGAGCCGCATCGCCGCGCGTCCTACCAACGCGGAGATCGTGACCCGGCTGCGCGAGCGTGACCGCGATGAAGGTCCGAGCACCGCGGACATCCTCGACGCTCTCGAGGACACGCGACGGTGATCGTCGTCGACGCCTCGGCGATGATCGAGGCGTTGGTCGGCCGCGAGGTCGACGAGTCACTGCTGGACGCACTAGCCGGGGACGTGGCGGCGCCGCACATCCTCGACATCGAGGTCCTCTCGGTACTACGCGGGCTCGAGCTCGGCGGCAAGCTCAGCGCCCCACGCGCGAGTGAGGCCCGGCAGGACTACTTCGACCTGCTCCTCGACCGCCACGATGCGGGGCCGCTCAGCGAGCGGATCTGGGCCCTGCGCCATCGATACACGAGCTACGACGCCGCGTACCTCGCACTCGCCGAGGCGCTCGACGCGCCGCTGCATACCTGCGACGCGAAGCTCGCGAGCGGCGGGCACACTGCGCTCGTTCGGGTGCATGCAGGTGCCACCCCGCCAGGTTGACGAGCGTCGCGTCACGCGGTGGCCTACTGGTCGCAGTTGTCGCATACTCCGCTGGTCGGGAGCTGCATGTAGCACGAGTCGCACACCGGGCGGTCCTCGTCCTCTCGCCGCTCGCCCCCACGGCTCCCACCGCCCCGGAGCCAGTTCACCGGCAGAGTGACCGTCCTGAACTGACCATCCTCGTCGCGGATGTCGACGAAGCCTCGGTTGAAGTACGCGACGATGCGTTGCCCACGGCCCGGCGAGACGGCGATGTAGGGGGAGGACGCGGGGATCCAAATCTCTGTGAAGTCGAGCTCGGACGCGATCTCGCGCATCATCGGCCGGTTCTCGAGCGGCGCCTGGTACGCCTCCAGAGCCGCGTCGAACGACGTGAAGGTGTGGCGCCGCCCCCCGTCCAGCACCGAGCGACAGGTCGAGCACATCGGGAGCTCTTCCAGCTGCTCAGCCGTCGCCGGCACCAACGCCTGCAGCGCCTCGGTCTCCAGGTGCGGGCACTCCCGCGTGTGCACCATCGCGAGCCCTGGCGCCGTGCACAGCTCCAGAGCGGCAGGGTCGT
>JAJUHG010000223.1 GCA_029267995.1 Micrococcales bacterium | reverse complement strand
TACGGGGTGCTCGTCCTCGAGGACAACCCCTACGGCCTGCTCGGCTTCGAGGGAGAGCCCCTGCCCGCGCTGCGCTCGATGGACGACGAGGGCGTGATCTACCTCGGCTCCTTCTCGAAGACCTTTGCCCCGGGCTACCGGGTCGGGTGGGCCGTCGCCCCGCACGCGGTGCGCGAGAAGCTCGTGATCGCGAGCGAGTCGGCGATCCTGTGCCCCTCGAACGCCTCGCAGATCGCGATCTCGACCTACCTCGCGACGCACGACTGGCGCGGCCAGGTCAAGCAGTACCAAGAGCTCTACCGCGAGCGGCGCGACGCGATGGTCTCCGCGCTCACCGAGCACCTGCCCGATGCGTCGTGGACCGTGCCCGACGGCGGTTTCTACACGTGGGTGCGCATGCCCGAAGGCATCGACGCCCAGGCGATGCTCCCGCGCGCGGTGACCGCGCGCGTCGCGTACGTCCCCGGCACGGCGTTCTACGCCGACGGTGCGGGGGCCGACCACATGCGCCTGTCCTTCTGCTACCCGACCCCCGAGCGGATCCGTGAGGGCGTGCGTCGCCTCGCGGGTGTCGTCGCGGGGGAGCGCGAGCTCGTCGAGATCTTCGGGACCACGCCCGAGGCCGAGGGCCGCGTCGTCGACCCTCCGGGACCTGACCTGACATGACCACGACGAACGTGCTCGTCCTCGCGGGCGGGCTCTCCCACGAGCGCGACGTGTCCCTGCGATCTGGGCGACGCGTCGCCGAGGCGCTGCGCGGCGCGGGCCTCGAGGTCGCGATCCACGACGTCGACGACGACCTGCTCCCCGCGCTCGCCGAGCTGCGCCCCTCGATCGTGTGGCCGCTCCTGCACGGCGCCTCGGGCGAGGACGGCTCGGTGCGCGACATCCTCGAGCTGGTCGGCCAGCCGTACGTCGGCGCCGACCCGCGCGCGAGCCGTGTGTCGTGGTCGAAGCCGATCGCCAAGACGGTCGTGAGCAGGGCGGGGGTCGCGACGCCGCGCTTCGTGACGCTCCCGCAGAGCCTGTTCCGTGAGCTCGGGGCGGCGCGCGTGCTCGAGTCGATCACGGGGGCGCTCGGGCTGCCGCTCGTGGTCAAGCCCGCGAAGGGTGGTTCGGCGCTCGGGGTCACCGTGGTGCACGAGGCTGCGGCTCTTCCCCGGGCGATGGTCGACGCGTACGCCTACGGGGAGACGGCGATCATCGAGCAGGCAGTCAGCGGGACCGAGGTCGCGGTGTCGGTGGTCGACACGGGCTCGGGCCCCGAGGTGCTCCCCGCGGTCGAGATCGTCCCGCGCGAGGGACCCTACGACTACGACGCGCGCTACGTGCCTGGCCGGGTCGAGTACTTCACCCCGGCCCGTCTCGACGCCGCGACGACGGCGCGCGTCGCCGAGACCGCGCTCACGGTCCACGAGGCGCTCGGGCTGCGGCACCTGTCGCGCTCAGACCTCATCGTCGACGACGACGGCGTCCCGTGGTTCGTCGACATCAACACGGCCCCGGGCATGACGGAGACTTCGCTCCTGCCGCAGGCGGCGCTCGCCGCGGGGTTCGAGCTGGGGGACCTCTACGCGCGGATCGTGCGCGCGGCGTTCGAGGGCTGACCCGACCGGTCTTGGACCGCGGGGTCTCACTGCTCGCGACGGAGCCCGACAGCGTTCCTCTGCCCGCCGACGCCCATGCACAGTTCGAGCGTCACGAACTGTACATATGGGCCTGACCTGCAGGTTTACTGGTCTGGTTCGCTGTGGAGCCTGCTCTCAGCGCAGGACCCCTGGGTCGTCGGGCGCGAGGATGCCGAGGATCCGGTTGAGGTCCTGGACCGAGGCGAACTCGATCGTCACCTTGCCCTTCGACCTGCCGAGCTGGACCTTGACCCGCGTGTCGAGGGAGTCCTCGAGGCGGGCTGCGAGCTCGTCGAGCGCCTCGATCCGTTCCCCGGGCCGGGCCGCGGCGCGCGACTTGCGCGTGGGCGTCCCGGACCACAGCGCGACGGCCTCCTCGGTCGCACGCACCGAGAGGCCCTCGGCGACGATGCGTGCCGCGAGCTTCTCCATCGACTCGGTATCCGGCAGACCGAGCAGCGCGCGGGCGTGCCCCGCGGAGAGCACCCCCGCCGCGACGCGGCGCTGGACCGCCGGGGGGAGGCGCAGGAGGCGCAGGGTGTTCGAGATCTGGGGCCGCGAGCGGTGGATGCGCTGTGCGAGCTCCTCCTGGGTGCAGCCGAAGTCGTCGAGCAGCTGCTGGTACGCGGCGGCCTCCTCGAGCGGGTTGAGCTGCGAGCGGTGCAGGTTCTCCAGCAGGGCGTCGCGCAGCAGGTCGGAGTCGTCCGTCTCGCGGATGATCGCGGGGATTGTCGTGAGTCCTGCGGCCTGCGTCGCACGCCAGCGGCGCTCGCCCATGATGAGCTCGTAGGGGGGAGCTGCCGGGTCGGACGCGGGCCGCACGACCACGGGCTGGAGCACGCCGATCTCGGCGACCGAGCCGGTGAGCTCGGCGAGTGCCTCCTCGTCGAACACCGTGCGCGGCTGCTTCGCGTTCGGCGCGATCTGGTCGACGGGGATCTCGGCGAACCGTGCCCCGGGGACGGGGAGCAGATCGCCGTCGGCGGGCTGGGCCGGCTCGCTCGGCGAGGGGGCGCTCGCCGTGGTCGTCGCGCTCGGCCCGCTCACCGGCTCGACGGGCGGGCTCGCGACGTCGCTCGCGGGGCGGCCCGGGAAGAACACGTCGACGGGGCGCTCGCTGCCCGTGCTGCTCGTCGGGATGAGGGCGCCCAGACCACGTCCGAGCCCCCGGCGCTTCTCGCTCATGCGTGCTCCTGATGGTCGGCGGCCACCGCGACGGTGCTCGCGGCGGTCCCACGGTCGGCGATCTCTCGTGCGGCCTCGAGGTACGACAACGCTCCGGTCGAGCTCGGGTCGTAGCCGATGACCGTCTTGCCGTAGCTCGGTGCCTCGGAGATGCGCACCGAGCGGGGGACAGTCGTGCGCAGAGTCTGGTCGGGGAAGTGCTCGCGCACCTCGGCGGCCACCTGGTGCGCAAGGTTGGTCCGCCCGTCGTACATCGTGAGCAGGATCGTCGAGACGTGCAGCTCGGGGTTGAGGTGCGCCTTGATGAGCTGGATCGTCTTGAGCAGCTGGCTCACGCCCTCGAGCGCGTAGTACTCGCACTGGATCGGGATGAGCACCTCGCGCGCTGCGACGAAGGCGTTGACCGTGAGCAGCCCGAGGCTCGGCGGGCAGTCGACGAACACATAGTCGATGCGCCGCGCGGGGTCGTCCGCGCGTGCCGCGAGGAAGTTGTCGACCGCGGTCCGCAGGCGGTTCTCCCGCGCGACGAGGGAGACGAGCTCGATCTCGGCGCCCGAGAGGTCGATCGTCGCAGGCACTCCCCACAGGGTGTCGAAGTCGGGGCTCTTCTGGACGGTCTCCTCAAGGGGCTGCCCTTCGACGAGCACCTCGTAGACCGAGGGCGTGCCCGCACGGTGGTCGATCCCGAGAGCCGTCGAGGCGTTGCCCTGCGGGTCGTTGTCGATCACGAGGACGTTGAGCCCCGCCTGGGCGAGCGCACCGGCGAGGTTGACCGTCGTCGTGGTCTTCCCGACGCCACCCTTCTGGTTGGCGACCGTGATGATCCGGGTCTTGTCAGGGCGGGGGAAGCGGCGCCCCGCGAGCTCGATGCGACGGCGCGCGTCGATCGCGAGCTGTGCGGCGAGTGGTGTCGAGTCGTCGACCGCGGGGAGGCCGCGCACGAGCTCGGCCCGGCGAGCGTCCTCGTCGTCGCCAGACGTTTCACGTGAAACGGCTGGCTCGTGGTTCCAGTGTGGTGAGCTCAACCCTCGTCCTTCGATCTGCGAGTTCATCGCACAGTCTTCCGCATGACACGCACGACAGTGGTGCTGTCCACCCCGGGGATCGTCGGCGCGTCGAGCACCTCGCCCGCGTCGCCGCCGAGCTTGCGCAGCACGTACTTGGCCTTCTCGAGCTCGTCACCGGCGGAGCGACCCTTGAGCGCCACGAGAGTCCCCCCGTCCCGCAGCAGCGGGAGGCACCAACGCGCGAGCTTGTCCATCGC
>JAJUHG010000222.1 GCA_029267995.1 Micrococcales bacterium | reverse complement strand
GTCGACATCATCTCGATGCGCTCGCGCGGGTGGAGCTTGCCGTCGACGACGCGCACGTACGTCACGACTCCCCGGTAGGTGTCGTACACCGAGTCGAAGATCATCGCGCGTGCGGGCGCATCCGCATCTCCCACCGGCGCCGGGACGAGCTCGACGATGCGGTCCAGCAGCGCGGGCACGCCCTCACCCGTCTTGCCCGAGACCCGCAGCACGTCCTCGGGCTCCCCGCCCACGAGTCCCGCGAGCTCCTCGGCGAACTTCTCGGGCTGCGCCGCGGGAAGGTCGATCTTGTTGAGCACGGGGATGATCTGCAGGTCGTTCTCGAGCGCGAGGTAGAGGTTCGCGAGCGTCTGGGCCTCGATGCCCTGCGCCGCGTCGACGAGCAGCACCGCACCCTCGCACGCCGCGAGCGAGCGGGACACCTCGTAGGTGAAGTCGACGTGCCCCGGGGTGTCGATCATGTTGAGCGCATAGGGCCGGCGCGTCCCGTCGGGCCCCTCGACCGCCCACGGCATGCGCACGGCCTGCGACTTGATCGTGATGCCGCGCTCGCGCTCGATCTCCATGCGGTCGAGGTACTGCGCGCGCATGACCCGCTCCTCGACCACGCCGGTGAGCTGGAGCATCCGGTCCGCGAGGGTCGACTTGCCGTGGTCGATGTGCGCGATGATGCAGAAGTTGCGCAGCAGGGACGGGTCCGTCGCGGCAGGACGGATCTGTGCGGCGAGCGCGTCGTCAAGGATCAAGGACACTGAGGGTTCGGCTCCGCTCTCGGGTGGGCAGGGCAACGTCTATCGTCCCACGCCCCGCGACCCGGTGTTGCGCCCTGTGCCACGGAGCATCAAGGTGGACAGGTCGGACAAGTCGCCCGCACGCCACGGACCGTGCACCAGGAGGACCCCATGAGCTCGATCGCGCGCATCACGACCATCTCGGCCCGCTCGGCCACAAGCTTCGACGACGCCGTGCGCCTCGGCGTCGAGCGCGCGAGCCAGACTCTGCGCAACGTGTCGGGCGCGTGGGTCAAGGACCAGACCGTCGAGGTCACCGACGGCAAGATCGTCGCGTACCAGGTCGTGCTCGAGGTGACGTTCGTCCTCGACGACTGAACCCGCTACACGCCCCGTGCTCGGGCTGGCTCGAGGCGCGGCGTGGCTGGTAGCATCACCCCTCGCGTGTCCGCCCAGGTCGGCGGGCACCGGCCCGGTGCCTTCCCGCGGGTGTCCCCACGCCCCAGTCCCGGAACCTGGCCCGCCCTCTACGACCTGCCCACTAGACACCAGGAAGCACACACGTGGCCAACATCAAGTCTCAGATCAAGCGCAACCGGACCAACGAGAAGGCCCGCCTGCGCAACAAGGCTGTGAAGTCGGACCTCAAGACCTCGATCCGCAAGGTCCGCGAGTCCGTCGCCTCGGGCGACAAGGAAGCCGCAGCGACCGCGCTGACGGTCGCGAGCAAGAAGCTCGACAAGGCTGCCTCGAAGGGCGTCATCCACGCCAACCAGGCCGCCAACAAGAAGTCCGCGCTCGCGAAGGCCGTCGCCTCGCTCTGAGCCGCACTCTCCTCGAAGGGCGCTCCCGCACCGCGGGGGCGCCCTTCGTGCGTCCGGCGACACTCCCGGACCTGCCCACGTTGGAGTCTTCGCCGCGCGAGGTCATGATGGAGCCATGACTGGCGCGGTGATCGTGGTGTCGGGCCCCCCGGGCGCGGGCAAGTCGACCGTTGCGGCCGAGCTCGCAAGCCGGTGCGAACGCGGCGTCCTGCTGCGCGGCGACGACATGTGGTCGGCCGTGCGCTCGGGCTTCGTCGAGCCGTGGCTGCCCGAGGCCGCGCACCAGAACACCGTGATCATCGATGCGATGGCCGCCGCGTGCGCGCGCTTCGCCGACGGCGGCTACACGGTCGTGCTCGACGCCGTCGTCGGGCCGTGGTACCTCGAGCAGCTCCTCGACGGTTTGCGCCCTGCCGCGGTGCCGACGTTCTACGTCGTGCTGCGACCCGACGAGGAGACCGCGGTCGAGCGGGCCACGGGGCGCGAGGACCACTCCTTCACCGACCCCGAGCCCGTGCGCCACATGTACCGGGAGTTCACCCAGCTCGGGGCGCTCGAGTCGCACGTGATCGACACGACCGAGATGGAGGGCGCCGAGGTCGCGAGCCTCGTCATGGCACGCGTCGACGACGAGAGCCTGCGGATCTAGCGCGCCACCGGCACAGCCGTCGCTGCGCCGAGGCTCGCCCCGAGGTCGCTGCCCGCGACCTGCCCGAGCGGGCTGGTCGTCAGTCGCTCGCGGCGGCCGTCGCGACGCGCAGCACGGCCCGTTCGACCGCGAAGCGTGGGTCGCGGCTCGCGCCCTTGACCTCGGCGTCGGCCTGCGCGACCGCGTCGATCGCCGCCGCGAGCGTCTCGGGGGTCCAGCGGCCGAGCTCCTTGCGCGCACGGTCGACCTGCCACGGGGCGAGGCCGAGGTCGCCCGCGCTCATGCCGCTGCGTCCCCGCATCGCGGCGACCTTCGCGAGCGTGCGGAGCTTTGCGGCGAGCGCCGCGACGAGCGGGACGGGGTCGACGCCTGTCGACATCGCGTGCCGCAGGAGCGCGACCGACTCGGCGACCTTGCCCGCGACGGCCGCGTCGGCGACCCGGAACCCGGTCGCCTCGATGCGCCCGCCGTAGTACTGCTCGACGACCTGCGCGCCGATCGTGCCCTTGGTGTCGGCGACGAGCTGGGCGACGGCCGAGGCGAGCTCGCGCAGGTCCGAGCCGACCGCCTCGACGAGGGCCCGCACGCCGCCTGCGTCCGCGCGCCGGCCCGCACGGCGCAGCTCGTCGCTCACGAAGGCGGTCTTGTCGGAGTCCTTCTTGATCGCCTCGCACACCACGACGGGGTGGCCCGCGGACTTGACGGCGTCAAGGAGCTTCTTGCCGCGCACGCCGCCGCCGTGCTGGAGGACGAGGTGGACGTCGTCGGCGAGGTGGTCGAGGTGCTCGAGCGCGTCGGTGAGGAACGCGTCGTTGCACGCCTCGACCCGGCGCACGACGACGACGCGCGGCTCGCCGAACAGCGAGGGGCTCGCGAGGACGTCGAGCATCCCGGACTCGTAGGCGGCCGCGTCGACGTCGGAGATCTCGACCTCGCCGTGAGTCGCGCGCGCCTGCTCGATCACGAGGCCGACGGCTCGCTCGGCGAGGAGGTCCTCGGGACCCGAGACGAGGACGAGCGGGGCGAGCGGGGTCGCGTGCCACGCGATCCCGGCCCGAGAGGAGGTACGCGCTGCCACGGGCCTAGCCTGCCACGAGCCGACGACGGCGCTGGGCCTGCCCTAGCAGGGTGTGTGGTGGGTCGCGGTGAGCGCGACGGGGCCGCACAGGTCGGTGCGCAGCACGAGCGCCCCGTCGTACAGCTCGAGCGCACCGGGTGCGGGGTGGCCGTAGGTGTTGTCCGCGCCGACCGGCACGAGCAGCACCTCGGGGTCGAGCAGCCTCGCGAGCGCCGCGGACTGGCGGGCCGAGCCGTGGTGCGCCATGACGACCACCCGCGCGGGGGCGTGCACCCCACGGTCGCGCAGGGACCGGGCGAGGGCGTGCTGCGCCTCGGTCTCGAGGTCGCCGAGCGCGAGGACGCTGAGCCCGTCGCTCGCGAGCCACACGACGACGCTCGCGTCGTTGGGTGCCGCGGGGACGTCGTCGGCGGGCCACAGGACGCGCCACGTGACCTCGCCCGCGCGTCCCGAGGTTCCCGCGCGTGCGTGCTCGACCGGGACACCGCCCTGCTCGAGGGCTGCGAGGGCCGCGTCGGCCTGCGGGGCGGGCTCGGCGAGCGGGCTCACGAGCGCGGCGTCGACCTGCCTGCCCGCGAGCACGCCCGCGAGGCCGTCGACGTGGTCGGCGTGGAAGTGCGAGAGCACGAGCAGCTCGACGCGGCGCACCCCGAGCCGGTCGAGGCACTCCCCCGCGCCGCCCTCGGCGGGTCCCGCGTCGACGACGACGGCGCTGCGGGGCCCCGAGCGCACGACGAGCGCCGTCCCTTGCCCGACGTCGCACAGCACGACCCGCCACCCGGGAGGTGGCCAGCCGTCGGGCCACGCCGCGAGCACC
>JAJUHG010000221.1 GCA_029267995.1 Micrococcales bacterium | reverse complement strand
GACGCGAGCGGCGGCGGTGGGCGGCCTCGCGCACGGAGACGCGCACTCGGGAAGCCTCACGCCGCCAATGGGCGACGCGGCGGCGTGCCACGCGGGGAAGCCGCGTGAGGAGCCGGCTGCGCAGCACCGCGAACCGGTCCTTGCGCAGCACGTGCCCCGCGACTCCGTCGCGGTAGAGCAGCAGCTCGGTGCCGCTCGCGTCGACCGTGTACTTGACCTCGAGGTCCCCGTGCAGGGCGTGGTCCGTGACCGTCCAGGTCTGGTCGATCCCGACGACGAGCCGCGACTTCTCCCGCAAAGGCCTCCTCCTCACCCGAGGAGGGCCGCACGGCGCGGAGGGAGCGACGTCGGCGCTCCCTCGACGCACGCGGGTGAATCTTAGTCCGAATGTGCTCCGAGGGCCCTTTCGCGGTGGTCCGCGTGACTATGCTGGCGGCGTTCGCGAGGCTGCGACCTCGGGACTTGCGAGCCGCGCGGCGAGCAGACGACGGCGGTTCCTCGACGGGGACCGGGACGACTAGACGGAGGATCGACGATGGGGTTCATCAAGGCGTTCGCCGGCGCGCTCGGCGGGACGTTCGCCGACCAGTGGAAGGACTTCCTCGTGCCACCGTCGGGCCTCGCCCCGACCGCGGCGATCTTCCCCGCGGTCGCCCAGGGGCAGAACGCTGGTCGCGGCTCGAACACCAAGGGCTCCGAGAACATCATCACGAACGGCAGCCGGATCGTCGTGCCCGAGGGGTACGGGCTCCTGACCTTCCAGGACGGTCAGCTCACGGGCTTCGTCGGTGAGCCCGGTGGGTTCATCTGGGACTCGAACGACCCGAACTCGCGCTCGGTGTTCTCCGGGGACGGCATCTTCGCCTCGACGCTGGGCACCTCGTGGGAGAGGTTCAAGTTCGGCGGGCAGCCGGGCTCGCAGCAGCTCGCGTTCTACGTCAACCTCAAGGAGATCCCGAACAACCGCTTCGGCACGCAGTCGGAGATCTACTGGGACGACGCCTACCTCGGCGCTCAGGTCGGTGCGATCACGCGCGGGACGTACACGCTGCGGATCGTGGACCCGATCCTCTTCGTCAAGGGCTTCGTCCCGCTCACCTACTACCAGGCGAACGGGCGGGTGTTCGACTTCTCCGACCTCGACAACGACGCCGCGAGCCAGCTGTTCAACGAGGTCGTGGGCTCGCTCGCCGCGGCGTTCTCGCACTACACGAACGACCCGAGCAAGGGGAACCGCATCATGCGGATCCAGGGCGACGCGATCGGCTTCGCGCAGTCGCTCTCGCAGGCGGTCGAGGACGGCTACCAGTGGACCTCGGACCGCGGTCTGACGATCGTCAAGGTCGCGCTCCAGTCGATCGAGTACGACGAGGACACCCGCGCCCTGCTGAGCGACGTCAAGAAGGCGGACGCGCTCGGCGGTGCCCGCGGGAACTCCTTCATGCAGCAGGCTGCCGCGCGTGGCATCCAGGCCGCGGGCGAGGGCGACGGGGGAGCGGCCGGGATGGCCTTCCTCGGCATGGGCATGAACGCCGCGGGGGGTGCGATGAGCGGTCTCCAGCAGCCGCCGACGCCCCCGCCGCACCAGCAGCAGGCGCCCGCGCCGGCGCCCGCACCTGCCGCACCCGCTGCGGCCCCGGCCGCGGAGGACCCCGTCGCGAAGCTCACCCAGCTCAAGACGCTGCTCGACCAGGGACTGATCACCCAGGAGGACTTCGACGCGGCGAAGAACAAGGTCCTCGGACTGTAGGCGCGCGAGATGACGGACATCGATCCGCGCTCGCAGCACCCGGCACCCCAGGCGGCCACCGCGCCGCCCGGGGCGTCGGCCGAGAGCGCTGTCCCTGAGGCCGCCCAGGACCCAGCCACGCTCGCCGAGACGATCGCGGGGCTCAGCGAGCCCGAGGGGCCCCAGACGATCCAGACGGATGCGGGCGCGAAGGACGGCCTGAGCAAGTGCGCACGTTGCGGCGCGACCGACATCTCGCTCAACGTCGCGACGGGCAACCTGCGGTGCAACTTCTGCCGCCACGAGTGGCAGTCGACCAACATGAACGAGGCCTTCGGTCTCGACCAGGGGATCGGCGAGCTGCGCGGCGTCGTCATGGGCTCGGGCTCGGCGGACATCATCCCCTCGACCGAGGTCGTGATGACCTTCAAGTGCAGCGCGTGCGGCGCGGAGGTCGTGATCGACACCGACCACAGCACGCAGGCGCGGTGCCACTGGTGCCGCAACACGCTGTCGATGAACCAGCAGATCCCCAACGGGGCCGTGCCGGACATGGTGCTGCCGTTCAAGCTGCCCAAGGAGGAAGCGGTCCGCAAGATCGCGGAGTTCGTGGGCAAGCGCAAGTTCTACGCGCACAAGCGGTTCCGGGCCGAGTTCAACCCCGAGAACGTCATGGGGATCTACCTGCCGTACATGGTGGTCGACGTCAACGCACGGGCCCACTTCCGCGGCCAGGGCGAGCACCAGACGCGCTCGTACACGGTCAAGGTCGGTGACCGCGACGAGCGGCGCTACGACGCGGACCTGTACGACGTCGAGCGGGCCTTCGACCTGCACGTCAACGACCTCACGGTCGAGTCCTCGAGCCAGCGCCTCGACCAGACCTCGTCGAACACGAACAACATCATCAACTCGATCATGCCGTTCGACGTCGAGCACGCGGTGCAGTACGACTCGAACTACCTGGCCGGGTTCACCTCCGAGCGTCGCGACACGAACGTCGAGCGGCTCGCGCCGATCGTGCACACGCAGTCGCAGGACATCGCGCGCCACCAGGCGCTCAAGACGCTCGGGCACTATGACCGCGGGGTGCGCTGGGACGCCGAGCACGTCGAGGTCGTCGGCCAGCGCTGGGTCTCGGCGTACCTGCCCGTGTGGCTCTACAGCTATCACGAGCAGAAGTCGGGCGGCCGCTCGCTCCTGCACTACGTCGCGGTCAACGCCCGCACGGGCGAGACGATGGGTTCGGTGCCGATCAACCAGACGCGCTTGCTGGGGGCCTCGGCCGTGGCCCAGGCCGTGGGGACCGTGCTCGCCGTCGTGATCTTCCTGGTAGGTGGCTGATGCTCGAGACCCTCACGACCGACGTCCTGCCTGCCCTGCAGGTCATGGCGGCGAGCGACGAGAGCGACGCGCGCGGGATCGGCCTGCTGTTCCTGCTCGCGGGGCCCGCCTTCTACGCGCTCATCTACTTCCGGTACCGCAACTCTCACAAGCGTCACCACCACGAGAAGGAGACCGAGGCGAGCACGCACGACATGCGTGCGACGGACACCTTCGTGCGGCGCCTGACAGGGCTCAGCAACCGGACCATGAGGGGCGCGAACCACAAGGAGGTCCGCGGCGCCCTGCGCAAGATCTTCTGACGGGCCGCCCACGAGGTGCGTGGTCGCAGGTAGTTTGGGCGGTATGACCGACCGGATCGTGGCGGCCGAGTTTCGCGCCGAACCGTCGCTCGCGGGGTGGAGGGCCGACGACGACGGTGCCGTGGTCACTTTCGCGACGGGCACGTTCGCGCGCGGGCTCGAGCTCGTGAACGCGATCGGCGAGCTTGCCGAGGCCGCCGACCACCACCCCGACGTGGACCTACGTTTCCCGACGGTCACCGTGCGGATGACCTCGCACGACGTCGGCGGTCTGTCGCGTCGCGACCTCGAGCTCGCGCAGCGGGTCACGCAGGCGGCGCAACGGCTCGGCGTGCGGGTCGAGGAGGCAGGGTGAGGATCGAGGTCGTCCACCGAGGGACCAGCCGCATCACGGGTCTCGAGGTGAGGGGGCAGTTCGCCGATCTCGGTCGGCTCGTCCCCGAGGCGTGGCGCCGGCTTGCGTCGTCGGGGGCCCCGAAAGGTCGAACCTACGCCGAGCTGAGCCGTGCGGTCGCGGACGGCTACGTCGAGGTGATCGGCCTGCTCGATGCCGATCTGAGCCTGCGGGGGCTGAGGACCGTGACGGTCGAGGTTCCGGCGGGCGAGTGGGTGCGGCACGTGCACGAGGGGCCTGTCGAGGCCGTCGCGGCGGCCTTCGGACGGATCCAGGACTGGGCCCGCTCGCAGGGGCGCGAACCCTCGGGCGAGCTGCTCGACGTGGGCTACCGGCTCGACGG
>JAJUHG010000220.1 GCA_029267995.1 Micrococcales bacterium | reverse complement strand
CCCGGACGTCGTCGTCGTCAACCCGCCGCGGCGGGGGATCGGCCCCGAGCTCGCCGCGTGGCTCGAGTCACGCGCGCACCACGTGGTGTACTCGAGCTGCAACGCGCGCTCGCTCGCGCGCGACCTCGCCGCGATGCCCTCGCTGCGTCCCGTGCGGGCGCAGGTGTTCGACATGTTCCCGCAGACCGACCACTTCGAGACGCTCGTGTTGCTCGAGCGGGTCTCGCGCCCCGAGCAGGTCTAGCGCGCCGCGTCGAGCGCCTCCCGGACGGTCGCGAGCATCTCGTCCCACGAGGCGACGAACTTCTCGACGCCCTCGCGCTCGAGCAGCGCCGTGACCTCGTCGAGGTCGATCCCGAGGCGCGCGAGCCCCGCGAGCACCTCACGCGCCTCGTCGTAGCTGCCGTGGACCGCGTCCCCGCGCACCTCGGCGCCCGCGAAGGTCGCCTCGAGGGTCTTGGCGGGCATCGTGTTCACGGTCCCGCCGACGGCGAGCTCGGTCACGTAGAGCGTCTCGGGGAGCGCGGGGTCCTTGACGCCGGTCGAGGCCCACAACGGTCGCTGGGGGTGCGCACCCGCGTCGAGCAGCGCACGGGCGCGATCGCCCGCGTGCTCGCGCTCGAACAGCTCGAAGGCGAGGCGCGCGTTCGCGATCCCCGCGCGCGAGCGCAGGGCTCGCGCCTCGGGGGTGCCGATCTCGTCGAGCCGGCGGTCCACCTCGGTGTCGACCCGCGAGACGAAGAACGAGGCGACCGAGTGGATCGTCGACAGGTCGATCCCCGCGTCCCGGGCCCGCTCGAGACCCGTGAGGTAGGCGTCGATCACCGCGCGGTAGCGCTCGAGCGCGAAGATGAGCGTGACGTTGACCGAGATGCCGCGCGCGAGGGTCTCGGTGATCGCCTCGAGCCCCTCGACCGTCGCGGGGATCTTCACGAGCACGTTGGGGCGGTCGACCTTGCGCCACAGCTCCTCCGCGGCCGCGACGGTCCCGGCCGCGTCGAAGGCGAGGCCCGGGGGCACCTCGATCGACACGCGACCGTCGACCCCACCCGTGCGCTCGTACACCGGGCGCAGCACGTCGGCCGCCGCGGCGACGTCGGCGGTCGTGATCTCGAGCACCGCGTCCTCGACCGAGGCGCCCGCCGCCGCGAGTGCCTCGACGGCGTCCGCATAGGCGTCCGCCCGGGCGACCGCCGCGGCGAAGATCGTCGGGTTCGTCGTCACACCGACCACGTCGCGCGTGCTCACGAGCTCGGCGAGGTTGCCGGACTGGATGCGCTCGCGGGACAGGTCGTCGAGCCAGATGCTCACGCCGAGGGCGCTGAGCCGGGCCGTGGGGGACTCGGGCATGGGTCTCCTTCGTCGTCGCTGCTCCCACCCTAGGTCGCGCGGGCGGTGCTGGCAGCCCTTCGCGCGCGGTAGCGTCGAGCGCGTGACGACCCTGACCGCGCTGCGCGCCGAGGCCGCGCGCCTCGCCCCCGAGCTCGTGTCCCTGCGCCGTGAGCTGCACCGCGTCCCCGAGATCGGGCTCGACCTGCCGATCACCCAGGCCCTCGTGCTCGAGGCGCTCGAGGGGCTCGGTCTCGAGGTGAGCGTCGGCAAGGCGCTCAGCTCGGTGACCGCGGTCGTGCGGGGCGAGCGTCCCGGCCCGGCCGTGCTGCTGCGCGGGGACATGGACGCCCTGCCCGTGCTCGAGGACTCGGGCGAGGAGTTCTCCTCGACCCACGAGGGCGTCATGCACGCGTGCGGGCACGACCTGCACGTCGCGGGCCTCGTGGGCGCCGCGCGGCTGCTCGCGGCCCGCCGCAGCGAGCTCGCAGGCTCGGTCGTCCTGATGTTTCAGCCCGGCGAGGAGGGGTACGCGGGCGCGCGCCTCATGATCGAGGAGGGCGTGCTCGACGCCGCGGGCGAGCGCGTCGTCGCCGCATACGGGCTGCACGTGTTCTCGGGGCACATCCCCGGGGGTGTCGTCGCGGGACGGCCCGGGACTCTCATGGCTGCCTCGGACACGCTCTCGGCACGCATCCTCGGCAAGGGTGGGCACGGCTCGACGCCGCACCTCGCCGCCGACCCCGTGCCCGCGGCCGCCGAGGTCGTCCTCGCGCTCCAGACCGCGGTCACGCGTCAGTTCAGCGCGCACGACCCCGTGGTCGTCACGGTCGGCCGGCTCGCGGCGGGCACGACCGACAACGTCATCCCCGGCTCGGCCGAGCTCGACGCGACCGTGCGCACCTTCTCCCGCGCGCACCACGGCGCGGTCGAGGAGCGCCTCGTGCGGGTCGTCGAGAACGTCGCGGCGGCGCACGGGCTGCGCGCCGAGGTGGCCTTCGAGCGCGGCTACCCCGTGACGGTCAACGACCCCACCGAGCTCGCGCGCGCGGCGCGGGTCACGCGCGAGCTGCTCGGCCCCGAGGGCTGGGCCGACCTCGCGGACCCGGTCGCGGGCGCCGAGGACTTCTCGTTCGTGCTCGACGCGGTGCCCGGGGCCTTCGTGTTCCTCGGGGCGACCCCGCCCGGGCTCGACCCCGCAACCTCCCCGTACAACCACTCCGCGCAGGTGCGCTTCGACGACGGCGTCCTCGCCGACGGCGCCGCGCTGCTCGCCGCGCTCGCGCTCGACCGGCTCGCGGAGGGCTGAGGCACGTTCGCGCTGCGGCGCGCCTGCCCCGCACCTACGCTCGAGGACGAGGCTCGCCCGAGCCGCCGGAAGGAGCCGCACCGTGTCCGAGACCGAACCCGCACCGGGCGCCGAGCACGGCGAGACCCAGGTCGACCCCGAGGCCGACACGACCTACGGCACGGGAGCCGCACCAGAGCACGTCGACGAGGAGGACCTCGACGAGCCCGAGGACGGCTGACGTTGTCCGGTTCGAACCCGTGACGTAACGTGCGCCGCGGGGCACGGACAGCGGGAGGTGCGCGTGGACATGACCCTCGAGCAGGTCACGCGCACCGTCGAGCGGCACCTGCACGACGCCGACCTCGTCGCCGCCGCGGCCCTCGTCGCACCCCTCGACGCCGAGCACGCGGTCCTGCTCGTCGAGCGGCTCGGCGAGCACGACCGTGCCGTGCTCTTCCGCCTCCTCGCGAAGGACGTCGCGCTCGAGGTGTTCGAGCTCCTCGACGCGACCCTCCAGGGCGACCTCGTGCGTGCGCTCAAGGACGACGAGGTCGCGGCCGTCTTCGCGGCGCTCGAGCCGGACGACCGGGTCGCGCTCCTCGACGAGCTGCCCGCCGCGGTCGCGACCCGCCTGTTGCGCGCCCTGCCGCCCTACGAGCGGGGGCTCACGGACGTCGTCCTCGGCTACCCGGCCCGCTCGATCGGGCGGCGCATGAGCCCTGAGTACGTCGCGACGCGGCTCGGGGCCACGGCCGCCGAGGCGCTCGGCCGGGTCCGCGCACGCCTCGACGACGCCGAGACGGTCTACGTCGTGCCCGTGACCGACGAGGAACGCCGGCTCGAGGGCGTCGTGAGCCTGCGCGAGCTGCTCGGCGCCGAGCCCGACACCCTCGTCGCCTCGCTCGTGCGCGAGGCGCACCGGGCGCGTGCGACCGACCCCGCGGAGGAGGCCGCACGCCGTTGCGCAGACCTCAAGCTGCTCGCGATGCCCGTGGTCGACTCCGAGAACCGCCTCGTGGGGATCCTCACGGTCGACGACGCGCTCGCGATCCTCGAGGAGGAGGAGTCCGAGGACCAGGCCCGCGCGGGCGGGACCGAGCCGCTGCGCCGGCCGTACCTGTCGACCCCGCTCACCTCGATCGTGCGCTCGCGCGTCGTGTGGCTGCTCTTCCTCGCGCTCGGTGCGACGCTCACGGTCCAGGTGCTCGGGGTGTTCGAGGAGACCCTCGAGGAGATGGTCGTGCTCTCGTTGTTCATCCCGCTGCTGATCGGCACGGGAGGCAACACGGGCAACCAGGCCGCGACGACCGTGACGCGCGCGCTCGCCCTCGGTGACGTGCGTCCGCGCGACGTCGTCAGGGTGTTCTTGCGCGAGCTGCGCGTCGGCCTCGCGCTCGGCGCGCTCCTCGGGGCCGTCGGTTTCGTCGCGACCTCGGCGGCCTTCGACCGCGACGTCGGTCTCGTGATCGGGCTGACCCTGCTCGCGGTGTGCACGATGGCCGCCGCGGTGG
>JAJUHG010000219.1 GCA_029267995.1 Micrococcales bacterium | reverse complement strand
GACGTGCGTCGCGGTCGGCACGACGACGACGGCGCCGCGCCCCGAGGCGAGGCACGCCGCGACGGCCTCGGCGATCGCGTCGGACCACTCGGGACCCGGGAGCGCGGTCCACACGGCGCGCGGCGAGTGGCCCGCGGCGAGGTGGGTCAGCAGCGCGGGGCCGCCCTGCAGGTCCGTCCACGCCTCGCCCGAGAGCCGGGGTGGTGCGACCGGCTCGGGCTCGGGCCACGTCTCCCCCTCGACGCGGGCGTGCCGAGGCGGGATCGCGAGGCGCAGCACGTCCTGGCGGGTTCCCGCGTAGCGCTCGGCGATCGCGTTCGCGAGGCGCCACACCTCGGGCGTCATGGTCGGCTCGGTGCTCGTCACGGCGCGCAGCGGGGCGAGCTCACCGTCGTGGTCGGTGTCCTCGGCGCGCTCGACGACGTAGCCCGAGACGAGCTTGCCCGCGAACCGCACGCGCACTCGGGTCCCTTCGAGGGCGGCCTCGGCGAGGTCCGCGGGGACCGCGTAGTCGAAGAGCCGGTCGAGGTGCGGTGGGGTCAGCTCGAGCACGAGACGGGCAACCGGACGGTCCTGCGCGAGCCGGACGCCCGCGGGGGCCCGCCGACGACGGCGCGGCGCGAGCCCGGGCAGGGCAGGCTGGCTCTCCTCAGGACTCGTCACAGGCCTATCCCATCACCTGCCGGGGACTGTCGGTGACGGTCGACCAGGCTCATGTGGACGTGCCGAGGTGCGGGACGGCCTTCTGGGGCGAACCGCCCGCCGTCCCGAGGAGATCGCCGTCGCCCTGACGGGCCCAGACCGTCCGCGGGCACCGCTGGCTGTTCTCGCGGGCGCCGTCGTCGTCGCGCGCAGGGACCGGCCACGACCGGTCCGTCCGCCGTCAGGCGCGTGCGGCGGCCAGGAGGTCGGCGGCGCGGTCCGTGCGCTCCCACGCGAAGTCGGGCAGCTCACGCCCGAAGTGGCCGTAGGCCGCCGTCTGCCGGTAGATCGGCCGCAGCAGGTCGAGGTCGCGGATGATCGCGGCGGGGCGCAGGTCGAACACCTCACGGATCGCCGCGAGGATCCGCTCGACCGGGACCTGCTCGGTGCCGAAGGTCTCGACGAAGACACCGACGGGTCGCGCCTTGCCGATCGCGTAGGCCACCTGGACCTCGCAGCGCTTCGCGAGCCCGGCCGCGACGACGTTCTTGGCGACCCAGCGCATCGCGTAGGCCGCGGAGCGGTCGACCTTCGAGGGGTCCTTGCCCGAGAAAGCGCCGCCACCGTGGCGGGCCATGCCCCCGTAGGTGTCGACGATGATCTTTCGACCCGTGAGGCCCGCGTCGCCCTTGGGGCCACCCACCACGAAGGAGCCCGTGGGGTTGGTCAGCAGGCGGTAGCCGTCCACGTCGAGCTCGGCGCTGGAGAGCACGGGCTCGACCACATGGGTCTGGATCGCCTCGCGCAGCTCGTCCTGCGTGACGTCGGGCTCGTGCTGCGTCGAGACGAGCACGGTGTCGAGGCGCACGGGGCGGCCGTCGTCGTAGGCG
Organism: Micrococcales bacterium; assembly: GCA_029267995.1. GTDB lineage: Bacteria > Actinomycetota > Actinomycetes > Actinomycetales > Cellulomonadaceae > JAAYZM01. Next base: position 2,637 of record JAJUHG010000219.1, on the reverse strand, counting down.
ATCGTCACCTGGGTCTTGCCGTCGGGCCGCAGGCCCGGGACGGTCCCGTCCTTGCGGACTGCAGCGAGTCGCTCGGAGAGCCGGTGCGCGAGGAAGATCGGCGTCGGCATGAGCACCGAGGTCTCGTCCGAGGCGTAGCCGAACATGAGGCCCTGGTCACCCGCGCCCTGCTGGTCGAGGGGATCGTCGTCGGCGGCGTCCTCACGCACCTCGAGGGCCTTGTCGACGCCCGCCGCGATGTCGGGCGACTGCTGGCCGATCGAGACCGAGACCCCGCACGAGTCGCCGTCGAATCCGATGTCCGAGGAGGTGTAGCCGATCCCGTTGACCACCTGGCGCACGATCTGCGGGATCTCGACGTAGGCCTTCTCGGTCGTGACCTCGCCCGCGATGTGCACGAGCCCGGTCGTGACGAGTGTCTCGACCGCGACGCGGGCCGCCGGGTCCTGTTCGAGGAGGGCGTCGAGGATCGCGTCCGAGACCTGGTCGCAGACCTTGTCCGGGTGCCCCTCGGTGACGGACTCGGAGGTGAACAGGCGCATGTCGGGCTCGGGCATGGAGCAGATCCTAGGTGCCTGGTCCAGACCCGAGAAGGGTGCGTCCACGACCGGGACGCTGGGGGACGTTCCTCCGGGCGGGCGCCGTGCGACGTGCTGCGCGTGCACCGCGCCTTCGTGCCGCCTGGCCGGGCCCGGTGGCTCATGCGACGTGAGCTGGGGTGAACCACGCACCGATCTCTTCGCGAGGGACCCCCGCCGCAAGGAGCAAGGTCAGCAGCACGCGGGCCTTGCGCGTGTCGAGCCAGCCCGCCGGCAGGAGCCCCTTCGCGAGCAGCTCGGTCTCCGAGCCGGGGTAGGCGTACGTCTCGGTGTGGACCGGTCCCCCGCCCGTGCGCGAGGCGAGCACGACCGGCATGATCCGGGCGAGCTCGGCGAGCGGTTCCACGAACGACGGCGGGACGTGGCCCGCGCCGAGCGAGTCGACGACGAGGCCCGCGTAGCCCAGACCGCCGGCGGCGACGACGGCGCGCGGGTCGTCGCCGAGGTGCACGGGCAGTACCCCGACCACCGTCGCGGCGAGTCGATCCTCGTCGGGCTCGGGGACGGTGCGCACTCCCGCGGGAACGGTTCGCGGGTGGAACCGGCCCTCGACTACCCAGCCCACGGGCCCCGTGTCGGGCGAGACGAATGCGCCCGGGCCGAAGCTGCGGACCTTGCGCACGGTCGAGGCGGCGTGCACCTGCTCGTCGAGCACGACGAGCACGCCGAGGCCGTGGGCCGCGTGCGAGGCGGCCGTCTGCGCCGCAGCGAGCAGGTTCGCCGGCCCGTCGGGCCCCGCGGCGTCCGGGGAGCGCATCGCGCCGGTCACGACGACGGGGGCGCCGGGATCGAGAAGCAGGTCGAGTGCGAAGGCCGACTCCTCGAGCGTGTCCGTGCCCTGGGTGATGACGACGCCGTCGGCGCCAGCGTCGAGGGCGGAACGGACTCTGCGGGCTGCCGCGAGCAGGTCGGTGAGCGTCAGCGCCGTGCTCGGCACCTGGCGCAGCTGCTCGCTCGTGACCTCGGCGACGTCCGTGAGCCCCGGGACGGCACGCACGAGCTCCTCGGCCCCCAGGCGCGGGGTGATGTGGTGCCCACCGGGGCCCGTCATCGCGATCGTGCCGCCGAGCGCGAGCACGTGGACCCGCGGTCGCGTCACGAGAGGCGAGCTGCGACGACGCGCAGCAGGTGCGCAGCGACCTCGTGCTTCGTCCCGGACACCGACGCCCCGGCCGGTTCGGCGACCTCGTCACCGCGCGCGTCGAGGATCGTCACGGTGTTGGTCTCGGACCCGAAGCCCTGTCCCCCGCTCACGTCGTTGACCGCGAGCAGGTCAGCGCCCTTGCGGCGCGCCTTCGCCCGTCCGTGCTCGAGCACCGACGCATGCTCGTCACCCGTCTCGGCGGCGAAACCGACCACGAGCAGGCCCGGGTGGGGGCGGTCTCGCACGAGCTCGGCGAGGATGTCGGGGTTCTCGACGAGCTCGATCGGCGCGGGGCCCCCGCCCGTCTTCTTGATCTTGTGCTCGGCGGTGCTCGCGGGCCGGAAGTCGGCGACCGCGGCGGCCATGACGACGACGTCCGCGTCAGCGCTCGCGCCGCGCACGGCCTCGCGCAGCTCGGCGGTCGTCTCGACTGCGACGACCTCGACGCCTGCGGGCGCGGGGACTGCGATGTTGGCCGCGACGAGCGTCACGTGCGCGCCCATCCTCGCCGCGACCTCGGCGATCGCGACGCCTTGCCGCCCGCTCGAACGATTGCCGAGGAAGCGCACGGGGTCGAGCGGTTCGCGCGTACCGCCCGCCGAGACGACGACGTGCCTGCCCGCGAGCGGGGCGCCGTCGTCGGCGGGAAGGCCTGCGCGGGGCGCGAACGAGCCGGGCTCGGCGGAGCCCGACCCTCGTGGTGCGTCGTGGGCAGCCGTGCCGAGCTCGGGCGCGATCGCGCGGGCCGCCGCGAGGATCTCCGCGGGCTCGGGCAGCCGACCGGGGCCCGAGTCGGCGCCCGTGAGGCGACCCTCCGCGGGGTCGCGCACGGGCACGCCGCGCTCTCGCAGCGTCGCGACGTACGCCTGCGTCGCCGCGTGCAACCACATCTCG
>JAJUHG010000218.1 GCA_029267995.1 Micrococcales bacterium | reverse complement strand
GGGTCGAGCGCGACGAGGTTCTGCTCGACGAGCCGCGAGAACGCGAACGAGGCCATGATCGACATCGGGAAGATGACGGCCTCGGTCCCGATCGACTTGCCGACCACGACCATCGTGAGCGGCCAGATCGCGGTGATGAAGATGATGAACGGGATGGGCCGCACGAGGTTCACGAGCACGTTGAGCACGGTGTAGGCCGCGCGCGAGGCGAACAGCCCGCCGCGCCGTGTCACATACAGCCCGATGCCCATCGCGGTGCCGAGCACGGCGGCCACCGCGATCGCGACGCCCACCATGTAGAGGGTGTCGCCGATCGCCTCGAGCAACAGCGGGCGCAGGTACTCCCAGTCCGTCTGGCGCGTCACCACTTCCTCCTCCTGCCGAACACGGCCGCGAGCGCGGCACCGAAACCGCCCTTGCCGAGCAGGAGCGCCTCGTTCGCCGCGGCGTCGCGCACGCCTGAGGCGCCGTCGTCGGCCCCGTCTCGCGCGGCGCCGTCGTCGGCGGAGGTCCCTGAGGCCCGCGGGCCGACGGCGTCCGGGTCCTGCCTCGGGGCCTCCGCCGTGCCGAGGTCGAGCACCGACGTCGAGCGTGACAGGTCGGCGATGAACGCGGCGATCTCCTCCTCGCTGCCCGTGAGCTCGAGCGTGAGCGAGCCGTAGGGTCGCTCGGCGATCTCGGTGATGCCGCCGTACACGACGCTGCCCTCGACGGGGTGCTCGCGCAGCGCGCGCGTGAGCTCGCCCGAGGAGCCACCGTCCTCGCGCACCCCGACCGTGACGATGCGCCCGGGGTGGCGCCGGCGCAGACGCTCGAGGGCTGCGGGGCTCGGCCGGTCGCGCAGCGAGCTCGCGACGAAGCGGCGCGTCGCGGGGTGCTGCGGGTCGGCGAACACCGAGTACACATCGCCGTGCTCGACGACCTTCCCGGCCTCCATGACGGCGACCCGGTCGCACGTGTACTTGACGACCTCCATCTCGTGGGTGATGACCACGATCGTCACGCCGAGCTCGGCGTTGACGCGCTTGAGCAGGTCGAGCACGTCCTGGGTCGTCTCGGGGTCGAGGGCCGAGGTCGCCTCGTCCGCGAGGAGGATCTGGGGGTTCGTCGCGAGCGCGCGGGCGATCCCGACCCGCTGCTTCTGCCCGCCCGAGAGCTGCGAGGGGTACTGCCGGGCCTTGTCGGTCAGGCCGACGAACTCGAGCAGCTCAGCGACCCGGGCCGCCCGGCGGGCGCGCGGCCAGCCCGCGACCTCGAGCGGGTAGGCGACGTTGCCCGCGACGGTGCGCGAGGACAGCAGGTTGAAGTGCTGGAAGTTCATGCCGATCCCCGCGCGCACCTCGCGCAGCTGCGACTCGCGCAGCCCTGAGATGGTCCGTCCGCCGACGACGACGTCGCCCGAGGTCACCTCCTCGAGGGCGTTGACGAGGCGCACGAGCGTCGACTTGCCCGCGCCCGAGTAGCCGATGATGCCGAAGATCTCGCCGGCGGCGATGTCGAGCGTGACGTCGTCGACCGCGCGCAGCGGTCCGCGCGCGGTGTCGAACACCTTCGTCACGCCGCGCAGTCGCACGGCAGGGGCTGAGCTGCTCATGTCTTCCTTCTGCTCCGCCGGCCGGCGGCGCGATGGCCCCCTGGCACCACGCCGCCGGCCGCCGTTCACGCTGAGCGATTCCTGACGCGGTGGGTCAGGAATCGCTCAGCGTGCGGGCGGGAACGGGTCAGTCCTGGGCGGACTCGGTGTCGGCCTGGATGTCGGCGAGGTAACCCTGAAGCTCCTCGGCGGTCTGGTTCGCGAGCACCGCGGTCCCGCCGGACTGCGCGACGAGCGCGTCCTGGACCTCGGTCTCCTTGAACAGCTCGATGATCTTCGCGTAGGCGGGGTTGTCGGCGTCGTCGGCGCGGGCGACCCACACGTTGATGTACGGGCGCGCCCCCTCCGAGCCGGCGTCGTCCTGGTAGAGCGCGTCGGTCGGCTCGAGGCCCGCGTCGGTCACGAAGTCGTTGTTGATGATCGACGCCGCGATCGAGTTGAGCGCGATCGCCGTCTGCTCGGCCGAGACCGGGGTGACCTTGACCTTCGACTCGGGCAGCACGTCCGCCTCGGTCGAGTAGGCCGAGCCGCCGTCGCGCAGCACCACGAGGCCCGCGTCCTGGAGCACGAGCAGGGCCCGTGCGAGGTTGGACGGGTCGTTCGGGATCGCGATCTCGGCGCCCTCGGGGATCTCCTCGACGCTCGAGAACTGCTTGGAGTACAGGCCGAGCGGGTAGACGGCGGTCGCAGCGATCGGCACGAGGTCCTCGCCCGCCGCGACGTTGTACTCCGAGAGGTACTTCAGGTGCTGGAACTGGTTGAGGTCGAGCTCGCCCTGCGTGAGCGCGGGGTTGGGCTGGGCGTAGTCCTGGAAGTCGACGATCTCGACCTCGATGCCGGCCTCCTCGGCCTTGGCCTCGAAGATCTTCCACTGCTCGTCCGCGGCACCGACGACGCCGATCGTGATCGGCTCGTCGGAGCCCGCGGCGTCGCCCGAGGCCGTCCCCGAGGCGCACGAGGCGAGCAGCCCCACGGCGGCGAGAGCGGCGGCGGCGGACAGGAGGGTCTTGCGGGACATGATGGTTCCTTCTTCTGGGGACGGGCCTGGTGCGGCCCCGGGGGTGCACGTGGTCGTGCGGGGATGCGGTGCGGAGGCGCGGTCGCCGGTTCGAGCGACGACGGGCAGGCGCAGGGATGGCCGTGCGGGGGCGCGCGTCCGCTGCCCGGTCAGGGCGCGGGGGTCAGGCGGGAGGTCCGGCTCGGTGCCGGGTGCCGGCGAGGCTCTCGGGTCTCGAAACCCGTGATCTGCTCGATCAGGCCGTCGCGGCGTCCCGCTGCAGCATTCGGCAGCACATCATCATCGACGGGCGCGGGGCCGTGTCGATGCGGTGCGGTGCGATGCCGGTGCGGGTCATGGGACGACCATCGCCCGAGGACGGCGTCCCGCGCGAACCGCGCCCGGAAATGTCTCGCGATGTGAGACCTGCGGACCGATCGGCCGCGGCGTGAGCCCAACCGGCCCGCCTCCCCTCGCCCCACCCCACCCCATCCCCTCCCCGAACTCGGCACTTTCCCGCAGACGCGGCACTTCCCACTGCCGATTCCGCGGCAAAGTGCCGAGCACACGGTCGGGCGATGGCGGGCGCCGCATGGACTGGGATCGGTAGCGTCGTCCACGCACGACTTGACGAGGAGGGCGCATGGCCGAGGTGCTCGTCGTGGGGCCCGCGTCGTGGAACCACATCGTCGACCTCGACGCGCTGCCCGAGCCGCGCCCGCACATGACCTTCGCGCGCGGTGACTACTCGACGGTCGGCGGGACGTCGGCGGGCAAGGCGCTGCACCTCGTCGACCTCGGCCGGGACGTCGAGCTCGCGACCGTGCTCGGTACCGACAACGCCGGTCACCGGGTCGAGTCGGCGCTGCGCGCGGCGGGGATCCCGCTCCTGCTCGAACGCACGGGGCCCACCGAGCGGCACCTCAACCTCATGGCGCCAGACGGTGGTCGCGTCTCGGTGTACCTGTCCGTGCCCGACGAGCCGGCGCCGGGCGCACTCGACGCCGTGGTCACCGCGATGAGTGGCGCCCGCGCCCTCGTGCTCGACCTGTCCCCGCGCGCGGCACGGTTGATCGAGCCTGCGCGGGGGACGGGTGTGCCGATCTGGACCGACCTGCACGACTACGACGGCGTCGCCGAGTTCCACGCTCCGTTCCTCGCAGCGGCCGACTACGTGTTCTGCAACGCCGACCGCCTCGCCGACCCGCTCGAGCTCTTGCGCAGCGTCGTCGCACACGGGGCCAAGGTTGCGGTCTGCACGCTCGGCGCGGACGGCGCGGTCGCGGTCGACGCCGACGGCGAGCTGCGCGTCGCGGCCGAGCCCGTGGGCGCCGTCGTCGACGTCAACGGTGCGGGCGACGGATTCCTCGCGGGTTTCCTCGCCGCGACGCTCGACGGCGCGGGTCCAAGGGCGGCCCTGCGCGCGGGTGCTCAGCAGGCTGCGCGTGCGTTGGTTTCGCGGCACCTGTCGCCGCTCCTCGACCCGGTGCTCTAGGAGCCCCAGCGCGATCGACGGACACGAAAGGACCCCCCGCACACCCGCCAGAGCCCGCCTGCCCTTGCTGCCTTCCGGCCCTGGGGGAGTT
>JAJUHG010000217.1 GCA_029267995.1 Micrococcales bacterium | reverse complement strand
CGAGCGCGGCTCGGACGAGCTGGCCGAGGCCGATCGAGCTCGTCCGCCCCGGGTCGCGGCGCTCGGGCGCGACAAGGTCGAGCCCGACGGCGTGCGCGGCCTCGAGGTAGGCGGTCGCCCGCCCCTCCTCGTGCACGAGCAAGAAGGCCGCCGGCACGGGCTCGCCGAGCGGACCCGTGACCGTGACCGGCTCAAGCTCGCCCCCGAGCGAGGCGTGCACGACCTGCACGAACCCGGGCCCGCCGTCAGCGAGGGGCACCTCGAGGACGTCGTCGTCGGGGGCTGCCAGACGCCACCCGCGGGCGATCGCCGCAGCCGCCTCGGGTGCCGTGAGGGTCCCGGTGAAGCAGTCGGGGGCGACGAGCACACGCATGCGCCCATCCTCGCAGGTGACGCGGTGTGGGAAGATCAGGGCCGTGAGCGCCACCTTCACCGAACCGACCGCCTCGCCCCTGCTGCACCTGCTCGGCCAGGGGGTCGACCTCGCCTCGGAACGCGGCGTCGAGTGCACGGGCGAGCTGCCTTCCCCGTCCGACCCCACGCTCGTCGAGCGGGCCCGGGCTGCGCGCGAAGCCCTCGGGGACCGCGCCTTCGTGCTTGGTCACCACTACCAGCGCGACGAGGTCATCGCCTTCGCCGACGTCACGGGGGACTCCTTCAAGCTCGCGCGCGAGGCTGCGGCCCGCCCCGACGCGGAGTTCATCATCTTCTGCGGCGTGCACTTCATGGCCGAGTCGGCCGACATCCTCACGAGCGACGCCCAGCGCGTGATCCTGCCCGACCTCGCGGCAGGCTGCTCGATGGCGGACATGGCGCGCATCAACCAGGTCGACGAGGCCTGGGACGTGCTCGTCGAGGCCGGGGTCGCGGACCGCACGGTCCCCGTGACCTACATGAACTCCTCGGCCGCGATCAAGGCCTTCACGGGCCGCCACGGCGGGACCGTGTGCACCTCGTCGAACGCCCAGGTCGCCCTGCGCTGGGCCTTCGACCAGGTGGGCGGGACCCACGGCGACGGCAAGGTCTTCTTCCTGCCCGACCAGCACCTGGGGCGCAACACCGCGGTGCGTGAGCTGGGGCTCTCGCTCGAGGACTGCGTCGTGTTCGACCCGCGCCGCCCGGGGGGCGGCGTGAGCGCCGAGGAGCTGCGTCGCGCGCGCATGATCCTGTGGCGCGGGCACTGCTCGGTGCACGGGCGCTTCTCGGTGCGCAACGTCGAGGAGATCCGCGCGAAGGTCCCGGGCGTCAACGTCCTCGTGCACCCCGAGTGCACGCACGACGTCGTCTCCGCGGCGGACCTCGTGGGCTCGACCGAGTTCATCGTCCGCGCGCTCGAGGCGTCCGAGCCGGGCTCGGCGTGGGCGATCGGCACCGAGCTCAACCTCGTGCGCCGCCTCGCGCACCGCTTTCCCGACCGCCAGGTGCACTATCTCGACTCGACCGTGTGCATCTGCTCGACGATGAACCGCATCGACCTGCCGCACCTCGTGTGGGCGATGGAGTCCCTCGTCGCGGGGCGGGTGCCGAACCAGATCGTGGTCGACGCCGACGACGCGCACTGGGCGCGCGTCGCGCTCGACCAGATGCTCGCCCTGCCGGGCATCTGAGGCGCCCCGCGGGATCGCGGTCGACGCTGCGCCGCGCGCCTAGCGTGCGAGCCGGTCGAGCAGGAGCGCCTCGGCGAGCACGACCTTCTCGAGCTCGCCGAGGTGGACCGACTCGTTCGCGCCGTGCGCGCGTGAGTCAGGGTCCTCGACGCCCGTGACGAGGATCTGCGCCGCGGGGAAGGACTCGAGCAGGTCGGCGATGAACGGGATCGACCCGCCGAGCCCCGTGTCGACCGGCGCGGTCCCCCACGAGGCAGCGAACGCCTCACGCGCGGCCTGCATCGCGGGCGAGTCGAGGGGTGCCGCGAAGCCCTTGCCCGCGTCACGCTCGGTCACGGTCACCCGCGCACCGAACGGCGCGTGCTGCTCGAGGTGGCGGCGCAGCGCGGCCCGCGCCTCGAGGGGGTCCTGCCCCGGTGCGACGCGCAGCGAGAGCTTCGCGCGGGCCCGCGGCGCGATCGTGTTCGAGGCCTCGTCGACGCGCGTCGCGTCGATCCCGATCACGCTGATCGCGGGCCGGGACCACAAGCGCGCCGTGAGCGGTCCGGTGCCCGCGAGACGCACGCCGGCGAGCACGGCGGCCTCGGCGCGCAGCTCGGCCTCGTCCTGGTCGACCTCGGGGTCCGGGGCGCGTTCCAGACCCTCGACCGCGACGTCGCCGTCGTCGTCGTGCAGGGTCGAGACGAGCCGTGCGAGCAGGACGTTCGCGTCGAGCACGGGGCCGCCGAACATCCCCGAGTGGATCGCGTGCTCGGTCACCGCGACCTCGACCTCGAGGTCGGCCATGCCGCGCAGCGAGGTCGTCAGGGCGGGCACGCCGACCTTCCAGTTGACCGAGTCGGCGACCACGATGACGTCGGCCGCGAGCAGCTCGCGGTGCTCGGCGAGGAAGGCCGCGAAGCTCGGCGAGCCGATCTCCTCCTCGCCCTCGACGAACACGCTCACGCCGACCCCGAGCTCGGCGCCGAGCACCCGCAGCGCCCCGAGGTGGGCGACGATCCCGGCCTTGTCGTCCGCCGCACCACGGCCGTAAAGACGTCCGTCGCGCTCGGTCGGCTCGAAGGGCTCGGTGTCCCACTCCCCGCGGTCACCCGGCGGCTGGACGTCGTGGTGGGCGTAGAGCAGGACGTGCGGGGCCCCGGCCGGGCCGGGCCGCCGCGCGACGACCGCAGGAGCGCCCCGACCGCCGTCGGGCGCGGGGGCGTCGAGCACGTGGACCTCGTCGAGCCCGGCCTCGCGCAGCAGCTGCGCGACGTGCTCGGCGCTCGTGCGCACGTGAGCCTGGTCGAAGCTCGGGTTCGAGACGCTCGGGATGCGCACGAGAGCCTCGAGCTGCTCGCGCACGAGGGGGAAGGTGGCTGCGGTACGAGCGCGCAGCTCGGTCGTCCGGGGGTCTTCGGCCATGGACGTCACGCTACCTGCGCGCCCGGCTCGACTACCCTGTGGGCGTGTCCGACACGCAGAACCCGACCCCCGCCCCGAAGCCCGAGGGCAAGGGACGCCCGACCCCGCGGCGCAAGGACGTCGAGGCACAGCGCCGGCGCCCTCTCGTGCCGGGTGACCGGAAGGCGGCCGTGCGTGCCGCGCGTGCGCGTTCGCGCGAGATCCGTGACCGCGAGTTCGAGGCGATGAAGACCGGCGACGAGAAGAACATGCCGCTGCGCGACCGTGGTCCGGTCAAGCGGTTCATCCGGGACTTCATCGACGCGCGCTGGTCGCTCGGGGAGTTCTTCCTTCCGATCGCGATCGTGTTCGTCCTGCTGACCGCGTTCTCGCAGCAGGACGCCGTGCTCGCCCTCGTGATCCTGGTCGCGCTCTACGGTGTGATCATCGCGACGGTGCTCCAGGCGTGGATCACCTCGCGCAAGCTGCGCAAGGCCCTCGAGGCACGGTTCGGCGAGGCGGGGCTCGCGAAGGGCAACCTCATGTACGGGGTCATGCGCTCGCTGCAGATCCGCCGGTCACGACTGCCTCGCCCGATGGTCAAGCGCGGCGAGCACCCGAAGACGACGCGCTGAGCAGAGCCCGGGCGCCCGAGCGCGCCACGATTCATCCCATCGAAACGATTCGGGTGCGGCGTTAGGATCGTCGCATGGTCAACTACCGCTTCCTCGGCTCCTCGGGCCTGAAGATCACCGAGCTCGTCTACGGCAACTGGATCACGCACGGCCTGCAGGTCGAGAACGACACCGCGACGCGCTGCGTGCACGCCGCGCTCGACGCGGGCATCACCTCGTTCGACACAGCGGACGCCTACGCGAACGGCGTCGCCGAAGAGGTGCTCGGCGCGGCACTCAAGGGGCAGCGCCGCGAGTCCCTCGAGGTGTTCACGAAGGTCTACTGGCCCACGGGACCGGGCGGCCCGAACGACACCGGCCTGTCGCGCAAGCACATCATGGAGTCGATCGACGGATCGCTGCGCCGCCTCGGCATGGACTACGTCGACCTGTACCAGGCGCACCGCTTCGACACCGAGACCCCGCTCGAGGAGACGATGGTCGCGTTCGCCGACGTCGTGCGCCAGGGCAAGGCCCTCTACATCGGGGTGAGCGAGTGGACGGCCGAGCAGATCCGCGCGGG
>JAJUHG010000216.1 GCA_029267995.1 Micrococcales bacterium | reverse complement strand
GCGACGGCCGTCTCGGGGCTCATCACGGAGTCCATGGGCGCCGCGATGACGGGCAGCTCGAAGTGGTAGGCGTCGATCTGCCAGCCGACGGAGACCTCCTCGGGGTCGCGCGTGCGCCGTGAGGGCACGACCGCGATGTCGTCGAAGGTGTACGCGCGCCGCGCTCGCTTGCCGCGTCCGATCTCGATCTCGGTGCTCACGAGAGGCAAGGCTACTCGGCCCTGGCGCGACCGTGGCCCGGTGCGCGGGTGGGGGTGCTCGCACGGCGCGCGACGCGCCGAACCACACGGGTGTGACTCGTTGTCGGAGGTCGCTGCCACAGTGGTCTTGACGCACCACGAAGGGGATGACGTGATGAGCTGGATCGACGGGCCGCTCCTCGGCTTCGACACCGAGACCACGGGCGTGGACCCGCTGCGCGACCGCATCGTCACGGTCGCCCTCGTGCACCGCGACGCCTCGGGGACTCGCCCTCAGACGTGGCTCGTCGACCCGGGCGTCGAGATCCCTGCGGCAGCCTCGTCGGTCCACGGCATCACGACCGAGCACGCGCGGGCCCACGGGCGCCGCCCGGTCGAGGTGCTCGAGGAGGTCGCGACCGAGCTCGCGAAGGCCTTCTCGGCGGGCACCCCGGTCGTCGCGTTCAACGCGTGCTACGACCTCACCCTCGTCGAGGCCGAGCTGCGCCGGCACGGCCTTCCGACGGTCGCCGACCGGGTCGGCGGCCCGCTCGCGCCCGTGATCGACCCGCTCGTCCTGGATCGCGAGCACGACCGCTACCGCAAGGGCAAGCGCACCCTCGGCGTGATGTGCGAGCTGTATGGCGTGACCCCCGCCGACGGCGGCCTGCACAGCGCCGACGTCGACGTCGTCGCGACGCTCGACGTGCTCGCCGCGCTCGTGGCCCGCTTCCCGGCGATCGGCCGGACGGACCTCGAGTCGCTCCACGCCGCGCAGGTCGCGGGGCACCGCCGGTGGGCGCAGCGGTTCAACGAGTGGCGCGCGGGCAAGGGCTTCGAGGGCCCGGGAGCGTCGCTCGAGTGGCCGGTGCTCGACAGTGCGACGTAGATCACCGAGAGAATGAAGGCGCTGCTCACGCGGCGTGAGGGCGGCGCCACCGCGCGCGCCACCGCGACGATATCTCATCCATGAGTTACGGTGACCTCGTGACGATCACCGACACGAACACCTCGACGCATCCTGCGCACCTCGCTCGCATCGGCGCGCTCATCCGCTCCGCACGCCAGCACGAGGGCCTCACCCAGGCCCAGCTTGCCGAGCTGCTGGGCACGAGCCAGAGCGCGATCCACCGCATCGAGCAGGGTGGGCAGAACATCACTCTCGACATGCTCACGCGCATCAGCGCAGCACTCGACTCGGAGATCGTCACGATCGGCCCGCGCCACTCACACCTGCGCGTGCGCGGTGGACAGCAGCTCTCGGGCCGCATCGAGGTCAACTCCTCGAAGAACGCCGCGGTCGCCCTGCTGTGCGCCTCGCTGCTCAACAAGGGCACGACGCGACTGCGGCACGTCGCCCGCATCGTCGAGGTCGACCGGATCGTCGACGTGCTGCGCAGCATCGGGGTGCGCGCCGAGTGGTCCCCTGACGGGCGCGACCTCGAGATCTCGGTCCCCGAGCAGCTCGACCTCGCGGGGATCGACGCCGAGACCGCACGTCGCACACGCTCGATCATCATGTTCCTCGGTCCGCTGCTCGGCCTCGAGGGCACCTTCGAGCTGCCCTACGCGGGGGGCTGCGACCTGGGCACCCGCACGATCGAGCCGCACCTCATCGCGCTGCGCCCCTTCGGCCTCTCGGTCGAGACGACCGGCGGGATCTACCACGCCGCCGTGACCCCGGACGACGGCGCCGACAGGTCGATCGTGCTCACCGAGCGCGGTGACACGGTCACCGAGAACGCGATCATGGCCGCGGCTCGCCGTGCGGGCACGACCACGATCCGCAACGCCTCCCCCAACTACATGGTCCAGGACCTGTGCTTCTTCCTCGAGCTGCTCGGGGTGAGGATCGAGGGCATCGGCACGACGACGCTGCGCGTGCACGGGCGCCCAGAGATCGACGTGGACGTCGAGTACGAGGTCTCGGAGGATCCGGTCGAGGCGATGAGTCTGCTCACCGCGGGCATCGTCACGGAGTCGCAGATCACGGTCGCGCGCGTGCCGATCGAGTTCATGGAGATCGAGCTCGCGACGCTCGCCGAGATGGGCCTGCGCTACGAGACCACCCCCGAGTACCTCGCGCGCAACGGTCGCACGCGCCTCGTCGACATCACGGTCTTCCCGAGCACGCTGCGGGCACCGATCGACAAGATCCACCCGATGCCGTTCCCGGGCCTCAACATCGACAACCTGCCGTTCTTCGCGGTCATCGCGGCGTGCGCCGAGGGCAAGACCCTCATCCACGACTGGGTCTACGAGGGTCGGGCGATCCACCTCACGGACCTCACCCGACTCGGGGCTGACGTGCGGCTGCTCGACGCGCACCGCCTCGACATCCAGGGCCCCACGCACTGGTCAGGCGCCGAGGTGAGCTGTCCGCCCGCGCTGCGGCCCGCGGTCGTGATCCTGCTCGCGATGCTCGCCGCGAAGGGCACCTCGGTGCTGCGCAACGTCGACATCATCGCGCGCGGCTACGAGCAGCTCCAGGAGCGCCTCGTGAGCCTCGGCGCTCAGATCGAGACCTTCCGCGACTAGCCCGTCCGACCCGCTGGCCCGTCCGGCTTGCTGGCCCGCCCAGCGCGCTGGCCCGTCCCACCTGCTCGCCCGTCCAGCGCGCTGGCCCGTCCCCCCTGCTCGCCCGCGGGCCCTACCCCCATACCTCGTGGTGTGGAACGAAAGCGCCGATCGAATCGATGCAGTGGAACGATCGTGCGCCAGAACGTTCCACACACGAGACTGCCCGTTCCACATGGGGTCGGTTCGTTCCACATGGGGCTAGTTCGTTCCACTTGACGGGGCCAGAGGGTCCACGCGGAACGAGGACCGGGTCAGCAGGACGGGGGCGTCAGGGCATGGGCGTCAGGCTCGAGCGTATGGGGACAGCGGCGTCAGGGCAGGAGGGTTGCGCGGACGGTCGCGGCGGTCCGAGAACTCGCGGCGACGAGCAGCGAGGTGCGCGAGTCGTCGACGCGGTAGTCGTCCCCGTCCCACCGGGTGACGCTGCCACCGATCTCCCGGACCAGGACGGTGCCCGGGGCGTGGTCCCACGCGTTGGTGCGCCAGTAGACGATGAAGTCGTCCTCGCCGAGCAGGACCCGGCGGTACGTCGCGCCGGCCCACAACCGCGCGCTCCCGCGCACGTGCGGTGCGAGCTGCTCGACGCGCTCCCCGACCTCCTCGCGCAGGCCGTCGGGCAGGAAGGCGGTCGCTACGCCACCCCGCACCGCGCGCACGATGCCGCCCGCCGACGGCGCGCCGTCGTCGCTCCCCACGAGGCGCTCGGGCTCGCCCGAGCCGCGCATGACGAAGGCGCCCGCACCGCGCGCCGCGGTGAACAGCTCGTCGTAGGCGGGCAGGGCGATCCACGAGGCAACGGGCACGCCCGAGTCGACGAGCGCCACCATGACCGCGAAGTCCGGGTCGCCCTCGACGAACGCGCGCGTGCCGTCGATCGGGTCCACCACGAAGGCGTAGCCGTCCCCGCCGAGCAGATCGAGCAGCGAGGGGTCGGCCTCGACGGCTTCCTCCCCCACGACCGGGATGCCCGAGCTGAGCTCGGCAAGTCCCGCGGTGATGACCTGCTCGGCCTCGACGTCGACCGCGGTCACGAGGTCGCCAGGCGACTTCTCGGAGATCTCCCCCGCCGTGAGGTCGCGGAAGCGCGGCAGGACCACGCGGTGGGCGACGTCCTGGACGAGCTCACCGACCGCGGCGAGGTCGGGGGCCCTCATCGGGCCTTGTAGTTCGGTGCCTCGGCGATCATCTGCACGTCGTGCGGGTGAGACTCCTTGAGCCCCGCGGCCGTGATGCGCACGAAGCGGCCACGCTCCTGGAGCGAGGGGATGTCCCCGGCACCCACGTAGAACATCGACTGATGCAGGCCGCCCACGAGCTGATGCGCGACGGCTGCGAGCGGGCCGCGGTAGGGGACCTGTCCCTCGATGCCCTCGGTGATGATCTCGTCGTCGGACAGGTCGCCCTGGAAGTAGCGGTCCTTGGAGTACGAGCGGCG
>JAJUHG010000215.1 GCA_029267995.1 Micrococcales bacterium | reverse complement strand
CGTGAGGCGCTGTTCTCTCGTCTCGAGCACCAGGGGATCGTCGTCGGGGCGAACGTCCTCGACCTGTACGCGGGCTCGGGCGCGGTCGGTCTCGAGGCTGCGAGCCGCGGCGCCGAGCGCGTGACGCTCGTCGAGTCCTCGCGCGACGCGGTCGAGGTGTGCCGGCGCAACGCGACCAACCTCGGTCTCGACGACCAGGTCACGGTCGTCCACGCGAAGGCCGAGCGCTTCGTCCAGACGATCTCGCCCGAGCCGTGGGACCTCGTCCTGCTCGACCCCCCTTACGACCTCGAGGACTCCGAGCTCGCGGCCGTGCTCGCGGGCGTCGTGCCCTCGCTCGCGCCCGCCGCGATCGTCGTCGTCGAACGCTCGGCGCGCAGCCGCGAGCCCGAGTGGCCGTCCGGGCTCGTCGAGATCGGCGGGCGCACCTACGGCGAGACCGCGGTGTGGTTCGCGCGCACGCGCGCACCCGGCGACGACTGACGGCCGCCGCGACGACCGAGCCCGAGCGCAGGTAGCGTGGCGCTCATGACGACTGCCGTGTGCCCGGGATCCTTCGACCCCGTCACCCTCGGCCACCTCGACGTCGTGCGCCGTGCGCGGTCGATGTTCGACCGTGTCGTCGTGGGTGTCGCGCGCAACGCGGGCAAGACCCCGTTGCTCGACCTCGACACCCGCGTCGCGCTCGCGCGTGCCGCCCTCGCCGACATCGACGGCGTCGAGGTCGCCCCGGTCCCGGGGCTGCTCGTGGACTTCTGCCGCGAGGTGGGCGCCGCGGCGATCGTCAAGGGGCTGCGCGGGGGAGCGGACTACGACGCCGAGGTACCCATGGCTCTCATGAACAGGCACCTCGTGGGGATCGAGACGATCTTCGTCACGGGCGACCCCGCGCTCGCGCACATCGCCTCCTCGCTCGTCAAGGATGTCGCGCGCTACGGGGGAGACGTGAGCGACCTCGTGCCCGCGCCCGTCCTGCCCGCGCTCGCGGGCGCGTTCGGCAGGTCGACGTGAGCGGGACCACCCCCACGAGCGGCCCGCACGGCGACCCGCTCGAGGATCGCGCCGCGGGCGAGGGCCTTGGACCGAGCAGCGACGAGGTGCTTGGGCTCACGGGGATCCTCGACGCGATCGCCGAGGCCGTGACCCGCGCGCGGGCGATGCCGATGAGCTCCTCGGTGCTCGTCTCGCGCGCCGAGCTGCTCGAGCTCGTCGAGCGTGCCCGCGCGACCCTCCCGAGCGAGATCGTCGAGGCCGACGAGGTGCTCGCAAGAGTCGAGTCGCTGCGTGAGCAGGCGACGGCCGAGGCCGAGCGTGTGCTCGCCG
This sequence comes from Micrococcales bacterium, assembly GCA_029267995.1. Classification (GTDB taxonomy): domain Bacteria; phylum Actinomycetota; class Actinomycetes; order Actinomycetales; family Cellulomonadaceae; genus JAAYZM01. The sequence goes on along the minus strand of JAJUHG010000215.1, from coordinate 2,882 downwards.
CGGCACGCGAAGAGGCGGCACGTCTCGTCGCGAGCGAGTCGGTCACGCGGCAGGCCGAGACCGAGGCCGAGCGCATCCTCGCCGAGGCGCGCGCGGACGCCGAGCGCATGCGTCGCGAGGCGGACGACTACTGCGACCGGCGGCTCGCCGACTTCGAGATCGACCTGGGCCGTGTGCTCGCCCAGGTCCAGGCGGGCCGCGCGAGGCTGGCCGAGCGCCTCGAGTGAGTTTGGGGGGCAGACCGGGCGTGACGTAGACTCGCACGCTGGTCCGGACGCGAACGCGCGGACCCCGAGCCCCTCTGACGAGATCGAAGCGAAGCCGTGGACTCCCACACCCCCCTCGACCCCAGGTCGCCGTTCGTGCTGGACGTGCACGACCTCGGGCGCCGCCCGGGGTCGATGCGCACTCATCGTGCGACGGTCCCGGCCCCCGCGGACCTGGGGACCACGGTCATCGGCCTGCCCGAGGGGACCGAGCTCGAGCTCGACCTGCGGCTCGAGGCCGTCATGGAGGGCGTGCTCGTCTCGGGCACCGTGAGCGGCCAGGCGGTCGGGGAGTGCGTGCGCTGCCTCGAGGAGGTCCGCGAGGACGTCGTCGTCGACCTCACCGAGCTGTTCGCCTACCCCGAGCGTGCCGAGGCGGCGCGCGAGGAGGGCGCGGAGGACGAGGACGTGCGCGAGCTCGAGGGCGACCTGCTCGACCTCGAGCCCGCGCTGCGTGACTCGGTCGTCCCTGCGCTACCGTTTACCCCGGTGTGCTCGCCGGACTGCCCGGGGCTGTGCTCCGAGTGCGGGGCTCGCCTCGCGGACGACCCGGGCCACGAGCACGAGATCCTTGACCCGCGCTGGGGTGCCCTGCAGGCCCTGGCCGACACGATGGACGAGACGAAAGAGAGCTAGCCGTGGCTGTTCCCAAGCGCAAGATGTCGCGCAGCAACACCCGTGCGCGTCGGTCGCAGTGGAAGACCGCTGCCACCGTCACCTCGACGTGCCCCCGCTGCAAGGCGCCCGCGCGCCCGCACCAGGCGTGCCCGAGCTGTGGCGCGTACAAGGGTCGCCTCTACGCCGAGGCGATCCGCTCCGAGCTCCAGGACTGACCCGCGGTCGGCCGTGACGCACGGTTCGGCTGAACAGCTCCTCGACACGCTCGGCGTCCACCTGGACGCCGAGCTGCTCGTGCTTGCCCTGACCCATCGGTCCTTCGCGCACGAGAACGGCGGTCTGCCGACCAACGAGCGGCTCGAGTTCCTCGGCGACTCCGTGCTCGGGCTCGTCGTGACCGAGCACCTGTTCCGCGCGAACCCCGACGTCGCCGAGGGCGAGCTCGCCAAGATGCGCGCCGCGACGGTCTCGCAGCGTGCGCTCGCGTCCGTCGCGCGCGAGCTGGGCCTGGGGCGCTTCGTCCTGCTCGGCAAGGGGGAGCAGACCACCGGAGGGGCGGACAAGGACTCGATCCTCTCCGACACCCTCGAGGCGGTGTTCGGGGCGGTGTACCTCTCGCACGGTCTCGAGGTCGCGCGCGAGCTCGTCATGCGTCTCGTGGGACCGACGCTCGAGTCCGCGGCGCGGCTCGGCGCGGGCCTCGACTGGAAGACCTCGCTCCAGGAGCTCACCTCGCGGCTCGGCCTGGGCACCCCCGTGTACGAGGTCGAGGGCGTGGGCCCCGACCACGACCGGACCTTCACCGCGCGGATCCTCGTCGAGGGCGTCGAGCGGGGCACGGGCACGGGCACCGCGAAGAAGATCGCCGAGCAGGTCGCGGCGCAGGCCGCGTTTGAGGCGCTCAGCGAGGTCGAGGCCGAGCAGTCCCGTGCCTGAGCTTCCCGAGGTCGAGACGGTCCGCGACGGCCTCGAGCGGCACGTGCTCGGTCGCACGGTGCGCCGCGTCGAGGTCTTCCGGCCCTACTCGGTGCGTCGGCACGAGGCAGGACCGGTCGACCTCGCGGCCCGCCTGCGTGGACGAACCTTCGCCGCTGTTGCGCGGCGCGGGAAGTTCTTGTGGCTCGAGCTCGCCGAGCCCGACGGCCCGCCCGCCGAGGCGCTCGTGGCGCACCTGGGCATGTCGGGCCAGCTCCTCGTGCGCCCGTCCCGACCCGTCTTGGCCGACGAGGCCGAGCGCTCGCACCTGCGCGTGCGCCTCGAGCTCGACGACGACGGCGTGCTCGACTTCGTCGACCAGCGCACCTTCGGCTACCTCGCGCTCACCGAGCTGGTCCCGACGCCCGACGGCGCACCCGGGGGCCTGGGGGCGCTGGCCCCGCTCGTGCCCGGGCCTGTCGCGCACGTCGCGCGCGACCTGCTCGACCCCGCGACGGACCGTACGGCGGTCGCCGCCGCGATGCGCCGTCGTCGCACGACGGTCAAGCGGGCCCTGCTCGACCAGACCCTCGTCTCGGGCGTCGGCAACATCTACGCCGACGAGGCGCTGTGGCGGGCCCGTCTGCACGGTGAGCGGCCCACCCCGCGGCTCACGGCCGCGCAGGCGCGCGAGGTGCTCGACGCCGCGGCCGAGGTCATGACCGAGGCGCTGGCCGCCGGCGGGACGAGCTTCGACGCGCTCTACGTCGACGTGAACGGGGCGTCCGGGTACTTCGACCGGTCGTTGGCCGTCTACGGGCGCGCCGGGCTGGGTTGCCCACGCTGCGGGGCACCGGTCCGGCGTGCGGCCTTCATGAACCGGTCGTCCTTCACGTGCCCGGTCTGCCAGCGCCCGCCCCGCGGGTCCGCCGCGGCACGCCGCACCGGCGGCTGAGCGTTCCCGACCGGCGCACTGCATAGGATCGGTCCCGTGAGCACGGTTCCCACCACGCCCGACCGAGGCGACATCGCCGTCATGATCATCGACGACCACGAGGTCGTCCGGCGCGGGATCGCCGAGGT
>JAJUHG010000214.1 GCA_029267995.1 Micrococcales bacterium | reverse complement strand
GAACAGGTCCTCGGGCCCGCCGCCCGCGAGGAGCACCGGGACGTCGCGGTCGTAGAGCCGGTCGACGAGGACCACGAGGCGAAGTGCGGCCGCCTGGTCCGGGACAGGCCCGACACCCGTCAGGGCGACGAGGTCGACGTCGTCGAGGAGTGCCCCGTAACGCGAGGGGTGCACGCGCGCGAGATGGTCGAGCAGCGCCTCGAACGCGTCGAGACTCGCCCGCGGGTGCACGCGCGCAAGACGCTCGACCTCGCCCGCCTCGAGCGGTGCGCCCCGCACGAGCTCACCGCGCTCGCGGAAGTCGTGACCGTCGACGCGCAGCACCTCGAAGCGCGCGGCGAGCGCCTGGATCTCGCGCAAGAAGTCCTCGGCCGCGAACCGGCCCTCGCCGAGCGACTCGGGCAAGGTGTTCGAGGTCGCCGCGAGGTGCACCCCACGGTCGCTCAGCTCGCGCAGGAGACGAGACATGACCATCGTGTCGCCCGGGTCGTCGAGCTCGAACTCGTCGATGCACACGAGCCGCTTGCGGGCGAGCGCCGCGACGGTCGGGCCGAAGCCGAGGGCCCCCACGAGGTGCGTGTACTCCACGAACGTGCCGTAGGCGGCATCGTCGGGCCCGACGGCGTGCGCGAGCGAGGCGAGCAGGTGCGTCTTGCCGACCCCGAACCCCCCGTCGAGGTAGACCCCGGTGCCAGCCCCACCACGACGGCGCCACCGACGGCGCGGGCCGCGTGACTCCTCGGCGAGAGCGCGCAGTCGTTCGCGCGCAGCCTCTTGGCTCGCGAACTGCGGGTCGGGTCGGTACGAGTCGAAGGACGCCTCGGCGAAGTGCCGCGGCGGCACGAACGCACCGAGCAGCCGCTCGGCCGGCACGTGCGGGGTGCGCGAGACGAGCGAGGTGGGCGCACCCTCGCGCAACGGGCTCGTGGGTCGGGTCACGAGCACCCAGGGTACGGGCACTAGCGTGAGGTCATGGAACGCTGGTCACCCTCGGGAACGCTCGACGACGTGGGGCTCGCGAGCCTCTACGCCCACCCGCCCGGTCGCGTGCGCGCGAACTTCGTCGCGACGCTCGACGGCGCCGCGACGGGCGACGACGGACGCTCGGGCACGATCAACGACGAGGCCGACCTGCGCATCTTCGAGACCTTGCGCGCGCTCGCCGACGTCGTCCTCGTGGGTGCAGGCACGACGCGCACCGAGGGCTACGGCGCCCTGAGCGTGCCCGAGCGGCTGCGTCCCTTGCGCGCCGGGCTCGGCCTGCTTCCCGAGCTCGAGCTCGCGGTCGTCACCCGCTCGGGGATCCTCAGTGAACGACTCCTGGGCGCCGAGCGTCCACCCCTCGTCGTGACGCACGGCGCGTGCCTGCACCTGCAGACCCTGCGGGAACGACTCGGGGCCGAGCGGGTGATCGTGCGCGGCGCGCACGAGGTCGACCTCGCGGCGGCGCTCACCGAGCTCGCCGCGCGCGGCCTACGACGGGTGCTGACCGAGGGCGGGCCCCACCTGTTCGCGAGCCTCCTCGCGGCGAACCTTCTCGACGAGCTGTGCTTGACAAGCTCGCCGCTGCTCGTGGGCGGTCATCCTCCGCGCATCGTCGCGGCCCACGAGTGGTTCGACCCGGCGCGGTCGGCGCAGCTCGAGCACGTGCTCGTCGAGGACTCAACGATGTTCACCCGCTGGTCGATCGATCGCTGAGCGGGGCTCGATCCGCGCGGACCGCTGCCCCCGCACGCTCGATCGTGCGCCGCGCGAGCACGTCGAGGGAGTCGACGTACCTCGGGTCGGCGAGCAGGTCGAAGTCCGCCGCGACGACCGAGAGCTCGGTGCACCCGAGCAGGACGACCTGGGCCCCCGCCCCGACGAGTCGCTCGACGACCCCCTCGAGCAGCGGCAGGTCGACCGGCCGGCCCGCCTTGACCTGCTCGTAGATGACGCGCATGACGAGCTCCTGGTCCGCCTCGGTCGGGCTCAAGGGCTCGACGCCCTGCGCCTCGAGCGCGCGATGGTAGACACCCGAGCGCAAGGTCCCCGTGGTCGCGAGGACCGCCGCGCGCGCGAGACCGGGGACGCGGCGGCGCGCCTCGGCGATCGTCTCGGCGACGATGCTCACGAGCGGGACCGTCGCGGCGCGCTGGATCTCCTCGGTGAAGGTGTGAGCGGTGTTGCACGGCAGGACGAGGAAGTCCGCACCGAAGGCCTCGAGCCGGCGCGCGTCGTCAGCCATGACCGGGCCGGGGTTCTCGCTCGAGCGCCCCACGAGGAAGTCCGTGCGGTCGGGGATCGACGCATGGTTGAACACGACGAGGTCGACGTGGTCCTGGTCGCGCTCGGCCCTCGTGAGCCTGACCACCTTGTCGAGGAAGTACGCCGTCGCGAGCGGGCCGACCCCGCCGATCACCCCGACGAGGGGCTTGCTCTCGGTCACGCGCCCAGCCTACGCAGCCCGCGGGCAGCCCCCTAGGATGACGCGGGTGTACGGCGACGCTGACTTCCTGCCCGTGGTGCTCGGGACCAACCTGAACACCTACAACATCGCCCGCTCGCTGCACGAGGCCTACGGCGTGCGCACGCTCGCGCTCGGCCGGGCAGCCCTGCGCGAGACGGCGTCCTCGGCGATCGTCGACGTGCGCACCTTCCCCGATCTCGACGAGCCCGATCGCGTCGTCGAGGTGCTGCTCGAGGTCGCCGCCGAGTTCCCGGGCCGCAGGCGACTGCTGATCGCCAACATCGAGCACTACACGAACATCGTCCAGGCCCGCCGCGCCGAGCTCGCCGAGCACTTCCTCATCCCGCTGCCCGACCCCGAGGTCGCCGCAAAGCTCATGACCAAGGCCGCCTTCGCGCGCACATGCGAAGAGCTCGGCATCCCCCACCCCCGGACCGTCGTCGTGCCCGCGGACGAGGCTGCGCGCGAAGGCTTCGGGGAGGACCTGCCCTTCGACTTCCCCGTGATCTGCAAGCCCTCGGACACCGACACGTACCCGCGGCTGCGCTTCGCGGGCAAGCAGAAGGTGTACGAGGTCGCGGACCCCGCCGAGCTTCGCGCCGTCGCCGCACGCATGCACGCGGCAGGGTACGACGGCGAGCTCATCGTCCAGGAGCTCCTCGCGGGTGACGAGTCGGTCATGCAGGTCGTCAACACCTACTCCGACCGCCACGGTCGGCTGCGCGTGTGCTCCGCGGCGCAGATCGTGCTCGGCGAGTACGACCCGCAGTACCTCGGCAACTACAACGCGGTCGTGACGATCGAGGACCCCGCGCTCACCTCCGCGATCCGCCACCTGCTCGAGTCGATCGGCTACCGCGGGGCGGCGAACGTCGACGTCATGGTCGATCAGCGCACGGGCGAGGCGAAGCTCCTCGAGGTCAACCTGCGCCAGGGAGCCGCGAGCTACTACACGACCGCGGCCGGTGCGAACATCGCGCGGTGCTACGTCGAGGACCTCGTGCACGAGCGCGAGCTGCCCGAGATCGCGGCCGATCCCGAGGTGCTCTGGGTCAACGTCCCCTACCCCGTCGTGCGCCTGCTCGCCCCGCGCAGCGTGCGCTCCCTCGTGCGCCGGGCACGCCGCAAGGGCGTGCACCACACGCTGCGCTACCGCCACGACCGCTCGTGGCGCCGTCTGCTCGAGCTCGCGCGGCTCGACGTACGCGTCGCGCTCGGGTACGCGCGGCACCTGCGCACCCGCCCCGGCCGCTGATCAGGCCTCGAGCAGCTCGCGCACCCGCCGGGCGACCCGGGCGGCCTCGCGGGGGCTCACCGTCGTGGGGAGGTTGACGACCCGCTCGACAAGGTCCTCGGTGATCGGGAGCGAACCTGGCGCGTAGCGGTAGAGCGCGGGGTCGGTCGGGCCGGGGAAGAGTGCGGGACGGTACCAGCGCCCCGCGAGGACCCCCTCGACACGCAGGGTCTCCACGACGCGCTCGGCCGCCGCCGGATCCGGGGCATAGAACGGGAAGCGCACGAGCGGCGCGCCGTCGACCGCCGGCATGTCGAGGCCCGCAAGCTCGCGGGCGTAGACCGCGCTCGTCGCGGCACGACGGGCCTGCTCGTGGCCGCTCCACGCGAGCGCGTCGAGCACGGTGCGCTCGACCCAGCGCGAGACCATCGTCTCGTCAGGGAGCCGGTAATAGGTGGAGTCGACCTCGACGGTCGAGAACCGCTCCGCGTAGAAGCGGAGCCTGGCCTCGGCCGACTTGACCTCCTTGG
>JAJUHG010000213.1 GCA_029267995.1 Micrococcales bacterium | reverse complement strand
CGCAGCGATTGCCTTCACCTACCAAGAGGGGCGAGGCGGGAAGTTATGACGCGAGAACCCCGAGAAGTTTTTCCAGGGACGAAGGTCCTAGCCCTCCTGGGTGAGCACCTCGTACGCCTCGGCGTCCATGAGCTCGCCCTCGCCGCTCACCTGGACCTTGAGGAGCCAGCCGTCACCGTAGGGGTCGGCGTTGACGACCGACGGGTCGTCGATCGCCTGCCGGTTGACCTCGACGACGGTCCCCGAGACGGGCGCGAAGAGCTCTGAGACGGACTTGGTCGACTCGACCTCGCCGATCACGGAACCCGCCTCGATGACGTCCCCGACGCTCGGCAGCTCGAGGTAGACGATGTCACCGAGCGCCTCGGTGGCCGTGTCGGTGATGCCGACGGTCGCGGGGACCGAGTCGTCGACCCACTCGTGGTCGGCGCTGTACCGCAGGTCGGTGGGGAACGTGGCCATGGGACTCCTCCAGGGGCGCGGTCTACTGCTCAGGACGACGGTAGAACGGATAGGGCACCACACGGAACGGTTCGGCGCGACCGCGCACGTCGACACCGAGCTCGGTGCCCTCCGCGCTCACCTCGGGGGTCACGTACGCGAGCGCGATCGGGTAGCCGAGCGTGGGCGAGGGTGCGCCCGAGGTGACGGCCCCGACCTCGACCGCACCCGGCTGGGTCGAGGCGAGCACGGGGTAGCCCGAGCGGGCCGCACGCCGGCCGAGACCCTGCAGCCCGACGAGCACGCGCGCCGGCTGGGCGCCCTTGCGCCCCTCGAGAGCCGCACGCCCCACGAAGTCGAGCGGGGCGCCGTCGTCGTCGGTCTTGTCGAGGCGCACGATGCGCCCCAGGCCCGCCTCGAACGGCGTGGTCGTGCGGTCGATCTCGTTGCCGTACAGCGGCATGCCCGCCTCGAGCCGCAGCGAGTCGCGCGCCGCGAGGCCCGCCGGGACGAGCCCGCGCGAGGCGCCCACGTCGAGCAGGGTGCGCCACAGGTCCGCCGCGAGGGAGTGCGGGACGTACAGCTCGAAGCCGTCCTCGCCGGTGTACCCCGTGCGCGAGACGTACGCGTCGACGCCGAGCACGCGCACCGTCGCACCCGCGTAGTAGCGCATGCCCGCGAGGACCTCCTCCTGGCCGGGTGCGACGAGCGAGACGATCTCGAGCGAGCGCGGGCCCTGGACCGCGATCAGGGCGGTGTCGGGCGACATGTCGATCACGCGCGCGTCGAAGCCGGCCGCCCGCTCGGTGAGCTCGGCGAGCACGACCTCGACGTTCGAGGCGTTCGCGACCACGACGAAGCGCTCGGGCGCGAGGCGGTACACGACGACGTCGTCGATCACCGCGCCGTCGGGCTGGCACAGCATCGTGTACCGGGCACGGTCGACCCCGAGCGCGGAGAGGTTCCCGACGAGCGCGTGGTCGAGCGCACGCGCGGCCTGCGGGCCGACGACGGCGATCTCACCCATGTGCGACAGGTCGAACAGGCCCGCGGCCTCGCGCACCGCGGTGTGCTCGGCGATGTCCGAGGTGTACCGCAACGGCATCTGCCACCCCGCGAAGTCCGTCAGGGTCGCGCCGAGCGCGACGTGCTCGGCGTGCAGCGGGGAGGTGCGGTGCGTCATGCGGTCTCCTCGTAGGACTCGATCGGCGGGCACGTGCACACGAGGTTCCGGTCGCCGTGCGCCCCGTCGATGCGACCCACGGGCGGCCAGTACTTGTCCACCCTGTCATGGCTCGCGGGGAATGCGGCCTGTTCGCGCGAGTAGGGGCGGTCCCAGCTGCTCGCGGTCACGGCGCGCGCGGTGTGCGGGGCGTGCCGCAGCGGGGAGTCCTCGACCGGGTAGGTGCCCGCGGCGACCGCGTCGATCTCGGACTTGATCGCCACCATCGCCTCGACGAAGCGGTCGAGCTCGGCGAGGTCCTCCGACTCGGTCGGTTCGACCATGAGGGTCCCCGCGACCGGGAAGCTCAGGGTCGGGGCGTGGAAGCCGAAGTCCATGAGGCGCTTCGCGACGTCCTCGGCCGTGACGCCCGTGGCCTTCGTCAGGGGGCGCAGGTCGAGGATGCACTCGTGGGCGACGAGCCCGTTCGGGCCCGTGTACAGGATCGGGAAGTGCTCACGCAGGCGGGTCGCGAGGTAGTTCGCGGTGAGGACGGCGACCTTGGTCGCCTCGGTCAGGCCGTCCGCGCCCATCGTCGCGATGTACGCCCACGGGATCTGCAGGATCCCGGCCGAGCCGTACGGGGCCGCCGAGATACGGGGGGCCGACGACGGCGCGTCGTCCGCGGGCGCGTCGTCGTCGGGGGCGTCGTCGTCGGGGGGCGTCGCGGGGGTGCCGGGGAGCGCCGTCGTCGGGAGGAAGTCCACGAGGTGCTCGGCGACCGCGACGGGGCCCACGCCCGGCCCGCCGCCGCCGTGCGGGATGCAGAAGGTCTTGTGCAGGTTGAGGTGCGAGACGTCCCCGCCGAAGCGGCCCGGGCGGGCCAGGCCGACGAGCGCGTTGAGGTTCGCGCCGTCGATGTACACCTGCCCACCTGCGTCGTGTACGAGTCCGCACACCTCGCGCACGTGCTCCTCGAACACCCCGTGCGTCGAGGGGTAGGTGATCATGATCGCCGCGACCCGGCCCTCGTGCGCCGCGAGCTTCGCACGGAGGTCGTCGAGGTCGACCTCGCCCGAGGAGTGCGTCGCGACGACCACGACGCGCAGGCCCGCGAGCGCCGCCGAGGCCGCGTTCGTGCCGTGCGCCGAGGCGGGGATGAGGCACACGTCGCGCTCGCCGTGCCCCTGCGCGCGGTGGTACGAGCGGATCGCAAGGAGGCCCGCGAGCTCACCCTGCGAACCGGCGTTGGGCTGGACCGAGACCTTCGCGTAGCCCGTGATGCGCGCGAGCCAGTCCGCGAGCTGGTCGATCAGCTCGATCGAGCCGGCAGCCTGCTCGGCGGGCACGAAGGGGTGCAGGTCCGCGAACTCGGGCCAGCTGATCGGCTCCATCGCGGCCGCAGGGTTGAGCTTCATCGTGCACGAGCCGAGCGGGATCATCGTGCGGTCGAGCGCGAGGTCGCGGTCCGCGAGACGGCGCAGGTAGCGCATCATCGCCGTCTCCGAACGGTATGTACGGAACACGGGGTGCGTGAGGTACTCCGAGGTGCGCAGGAGGCTCGCGGGCAGCTCGGTGACCGTGACGTCCGAGGAGCCGTCACGGGCCTCGGCCGCCGCACGCGGGCCGTCGCAGCAGCCCCCGCCGCAGCAGTCCTCGGGCAGGTCGGACAGCACCGCGACGAACGCCTCGACCACCGCGGCGACGTGCTCGGGCGTGGTCGTCTCGCTCGTCGACACCTGGACGTGCGCAGGCCCGTCGGCCCACACGTTGATACCGCGCTCGGCCGCTGCGGCGACGATCTCGGCGGCGCGCCGGGGCGGCACGTGCGCGCGCACCGTGTCGAAGAACTGCTCGTGCTCGACCTTGACGCCGTGACGCTGCAGCTCGCGAGCAAGCTCGACCGCACGGGCGTGCGTGCGCTCGGCGATCTGCCGCAGCCCCTCGGGACCGTGGTACACCGCGAACATCGAGGCGACCACCGCGAGCAGGGCCTGCGCGGTGCAGATGTTGCTCGTCGCCTTCTCCCGGCGGATGTGCTGCTCGCGGGTCTGCAGCGCGAGGCGGAAGGCCTGCTCGCCGTGCGCGTCGATGCTCACGCCCACGAGCCGGCCCGGCAGGGTCCGCTCGAGTCCCTCCCGGACCGCGATGAACGCCGCGTGCGGGCCGCCGTAGAAGAGCGGGACACCGAAGCGCTGGGCCGAGCCGACCGCGACGTCCGCGCCGAGCTCACCGGGCGGGGTCAGCATCGTCAGGGCGAGCAGGTCGGTCGCGACCGTGACGAGCGCACCGCTCTCCTTGGCCGCCGCGACGAGCGGGGCGAGGTCGCGCACGCGGCCGCTCGCACCGGGCTGCTGCACGACGATCCCGAGCACGGGCAGGTCAGCGCCGGGGCCCGCGTCGCTCGGGGTGGCGTCGTCGGACGAGGAGGCCAAGGCGCCGTCGGCGGCGAGGTCGGACGGCGCACCGTCGGCGTCGGGCTCAGACGCGCCGTCGGCGGCCTCTGCACTGAGAAGCTCGCGCTCGAGGTCGACCACGCGCACCGCGAGCCCCGCCGCCTCGGCGCGCGCGAGCGTCACGTCGAGGGACTGGGGAAACAGGTCGGAGTCGAT
>JAJUHG010000212.1 GCA_029267995.1 Micrococcales bacterium | reverse complement strand
CGCCCTGTTCGACAACGGTCGCCGCGGCCGGGCCATCACCGGTCCGAACAAGCGCCCGCTCAAGTCGCTCTCCGACATGCTGAAAGGCAAGGGCGGTCGCTTCCGTCAGAACCTGTTGGGCAAGCGCGTCGACTACTCGGGCCGTTCGGTCATCGTCGTCGGCCCGCAGCTCAAGCTGCACCAGTGCGGTCTGCCCAAGCAGATGGCTCTCGAGCTGTTCAAGCCCTTCGTCATGAAGCGGCTCGTGGACCTCGGCCACGCGCAGAACGTCAAGAGCGCCAAGCGCATGGTCGAGCGGGCTCGCCCCGTCGTGTGGGACGTCCTCGAAGAGGTCATCACCGAGCACCCCGTGCTGCTCAACCGTGCACCGACGCTGCACCGCCTGGGCATCCAGGCCTTCGAGCCGCAGCTCGTCGAGGGCAAGGCGATCCACCTGCACCCGCTCGTGTGCACCGCGTTCAACGCGGACTTCGACGGTGACCAGATGGCCGTCCACCTGCCCCTGTCGGCCGAGGCCCAGGCCGAGGCCCGCATCCTCATGCTGTCCTCGAACAACATCCTCAAGCCCTCGGACGGTCGTCCGGTGACCATGCCCTCGCAGGACATGGTGATCGGTCTGTTCCACCTGACCGACGAGCGTGAGGGCGCCACGGGCGAGGGCCGCACGTTCTCCTCGGTCGCCGAGGCGATCATGGCGTTCGACGCGGGGGACCTCGAGCTCGGTGCGAAGGTCAAGATCCGCATGGACGACATCGTCAACCCCGAGGGGACCGGTGCCCCGGAGGGCTGGACCGAGGGTGACCCTGTCCTCGTCGAGACGACGCTCGGCCGTGCGCTGTTCAACGAGACGCTGCCGGTCGACTTCCCGTACGTGAACCGGGTCGTGGACAAGAAGCAGCTCTCGACGATCGTCAACACGCTTGCCGAGCGGTACCCCAAGGTCGCCGTGGCCGCGAGCCTCGACGCCCTCAAGGAGGCCGGCTTCTACTGGGCGACTCGCTCGGGGGTCACGATCGCGATCTCCGACGTCGCGACCCCGGCCGAGAAGCAGGCGATCCTCGAGGAGCACGAGGCGCGGGCCGCCAAGGTCCAGGGTCAGTACGACACGGGTCTGATCACCGACGACGAGCGCCGCCAGGAGCTCATCGAGATCTGGACCCAGGCGACCGACAAGGTCGCGCGGTCGATGCAGGACAACTTCCCCAAGGACAACACCGTGTTCCGCATGGTGGGTTCCGGGGCGCGAGGCAACTGGATGCAGGTGCGCCAGATCGCCGGCATGCGTGGCCTCGTGGCCAACCCGAAGGGTGAGATCATCCCGCGTCCGATCAAGTCGAACTACCGCGAGGGCCTGTCCGTCCTCGAGTACTTCATCGCGACGCACGGTGCTCGTAAGGGTCTGGCCGACACGGCACTGCGTACCGCGGACTCGGGCTACCTGACCCGTCGTCTCGTGGACGTCTCGCAGGACGTCATCATCCGCGAGGAGGACTGCGGGACCGAGAAGGGCCTCGTCATGCCGATCGGCGTCGCGGCCCCCGACGGGACGCTCCTGCTGCACGACAAGGTCGAGACGTCCGTGTTCTCGCGGACGCTCGCGACCGACGTCGAGGTCGAGGGCACGCTCCTCGGCCGTGCGGGCGAGGATGTCGGTGACGTCATGCTCGACCAGCTGCTCAAGGCGGGCGTGACCGAGCTCAAGGTCCGCTCGGTCCTGACGTGCGAGTCGCGGGTCGGCACGTGCGCGAAGTGCTACGGCCGCTCGCTCGCCTCGGGCAAGCTCGTCGACATCGGCGAGGCCGTGGGCATCATCGCGGCGCAGTCGATCGGTGAGCCGGGCACCCAGCTGACGATGCGGACGTTCCACACCGGTGGTGTGGCCTCGGCCGACGACATCACGCAGGGTCTGCCCCGTGTCCAGGAGCTCTTCGAGGCCCGCACCCCCAAGGGTGAGAGCCCGATCGCGGAGTTCTCGGGCCGGGTCGAGATCGATGACTCCGAGCGCACGCGTCGGATCATCCTCACCCCGGACGACGGCTCCGAGCCGATCGCCTACCCGATCACGAAGCGTTCGCGCCTGCTCGTGTCCGACGGCGACCACGTCGAGGTCGGCACGCAGCTCACGCAGGGTGCGGTGGACCCGAAGAAGGTCCTGCGCATCCTCGGCCCGCGGGCGACCCAGAAGCACCTGGTCGACCAGGTGCAGGAGGTCTACCGCTCGCAGGGTGTGGACATCCACGACAAGCACATCGAGGTGATCGTCCGCCAGATGCTGCGTCGGGTGACCGTGCTCGACTCGGGCGACACGACCCTGCTGCCCGGCGAGCTCGCCGAGCGCAGCCGGTTCGAGGACGCGAACCGTGCGGCCGTGGCCGCCGGGGGCCAGCCGGCCGCCGGTCGTCCCGAGCTGATGGGTATCACGAAGGCCTCGCTCGCGACCGACTCGTGGCTCTCGGCCGCCTCCTTCCAGGAGACGACCCGCGTGCTCACCGAGGCCGCGATGTCTGGCCGGAGCGACCCCCTGCTCGGTCTCAAGGAGAACGTCATCATCGGAAAGCTCATCCCGGCGGGTACCGGTCTTCCCCGGTACCACGACGTCGTGGTCGAGCCGACCGAGGAGGCCAAGGTCGATCTGTACCCCGCGTTCGGGTACGACGAGATCGACTTCCCGCCGATCGACATGGGCTCGGGCGAGGCGATCCCGCTCGACGAGATCGACTTCGGCGAGTACCGCTGAGGCGGGTCGGGGGACGGGCGCGCGAGCGTCCGTCCCCCGGCACGACCAGCGCGGTCGCACCCGTCCGGAGCAGCGTGCGGGAGACCGACCTGCCGCTTTGACCTCGTGCAGCGCGGCAGGTAACCTAGTGCGGCGTGCCCGCGCCGTCGGGCCTCTCGCGTGTGCGCCAAGTCCCGTCCCTCTCGAGGGGCGATCGAGGCGCCGGGCGATTTCCGCCCCGGACGCGCGCCCACCGTACGGTTCGACCTCGCGGGACGCGCGTGCGTGCGGGCCGGGAGAACCGCCTCGAGCAGCACCCCTAGATTCACCCGACAGACACGGAGACGTAGTGCCCACGATCCAGCAGCTGGTCCGCAAGGGCCGGCAGGCCAAGACGAACAAGTCGAAGACGCCGGCTCTCAAGGGGAGCCCGCAGCGCCGCGGCGTGTGCACGCGCGTCTACACGACGACCCCCCGTAAGCCGAACTCGGCCCTGCGGAAGGTCGCTCGCGTCAAGCTGTCGAGCCAGATCGAGGTCACCGCATACATCCCCGGCGTCGGCCACAACCTCCAGGAGCACTCGATCGTGCTCGTGCGTGGCGGCGGCGTGAAGGACCTGCCGGGCGTCCGTTACCAGATCGTGCGCGGCGCGCTCGACACCCAGGGTGTCAAGGGCCGCAAGCAGGCCCGTAGCCGCTACGGCGCCAAGAAGGAGAAGAGCTAATGCCTCGCAAGGGCCCCGCCCCCCGACGGCCGCTCACCGCCGACCCGGTCTACGGGTCGCCGGTCGTCACCCAGCTCATCAACAAGGTCCTCGTCGACGGCAAGAAGTCGCTCGCGGAGTCCATCGTCTACGGCGCGCTCGAGGGCGTGCGCGAGAAGACGCAGCAGGACCCCGTCGTCGTCCTCAAGCGTGCGCTCGACAACGTGCGTCCGTCGCTCGAGGTGCGCTCGCGCCGCGTCGGTGGCGCCACGTACCAGGTGCCGATCGAGGTCCGCCCCGTGCGCTCGACGACCCTCGCGCTGCGCTGGCTGACCGACTACTCGCGCGTGCGTCGTGAGAAGTCGATGACCGAGCGCCTCATGAACGAGATCCTCGACGCCTCGAACGGCCTCGGTGCCGCCGTGAAGCGTCGCGAGGACATCCACAAGATGGCCGAGTCCAACCGGGCCTTCGCTCACTACCGCTGGTAGTACCACCTCCTCCCGAGCGGTCCTGCGACCGCGAGCACAAGCCAACCGACAAGGGGCGACACCTGTGGCACTCGACGTGCTGACGGACCTGAGGAAGGTCCGCAACATCGGCATCATGGCGCACATCGATGCCGGCAAGACGACGACGACCGAGCGGATCCTGTTCTACACCGGGGTCAACTACAAGGTCGGAGAGACGCACGACGGTGCGGCGACGATGGACTGGATGGAGCAGGAGCAGGAGCGCGGCATCACGATCACGTCCGCCGCGACGACGTGCTACTGGAAGAACCACCAGATCAACATCATCGACACCCCCGGTCACGTCGACTTCACGGTCGAGGTCG
>JAJUHG010000211.1 GCA_029267995.1 Micrococcales bacterium | reverse complement strand
GTCGCGCCGCCCGCGGGTGGCGCGCCCGGCGCGGCGCGCCCCGGGCGGGTGGGGCCGCCGGCGAGCCCCGAGCTCGCCTTCCAGTTCGACACGCTCGTCGCGGGGCCGCACCGGGGGCGGCGGCTCGGGATGCTCGTCAAGACCCACCAGCTGCTCGAGCTCGCGCGCATCCGTCCCGAGCTGCGCCGCCTGCACACCTGGAACGCGACCGAGAACCGGCACATGCTCGCGATCAACGAGGCGCTCGGCTTCACCGTGACCGGCCACTCGGGCGAGTGGCAACGCACCCTCACCCCCTGACCTCGCCACCCTGCGCCCCGCCCCCCCGCGCGAGCTCGGCACTTTGCCGTGGAATCGGGCCGGGGGCGGGGCGCGGTGGCGGGGGACTGCCGAGCCCGTGGCCGGTCGAGGGCCGTGCGTGGCACCGGGCCCCGTGCGGTCCACAGGGCTGCGGGCGCTGCGGCGGCGCGGGTCGTCGGTCGCGGGATCGTGCTCAGATGCCCAGACGACCAGGCCCGCCGTCGGCGGTCCAGCTCGACCCGACCCCGCCACCGCGACTCGTGCTCGCGCGCGAGCACCCGAAGGCCCACCTCGCGGCGCTCGAGCGCACTGGGGCCGTCATGCGTCTACGGCGCGGCGCGTACCTGCCCGCGACGACGCTCGACACCGTCCCCGAGCACGCCGCGCCCCGGCTCGAACAGCTCGGCCGCACGGCCGCGGTCGCCCGCCAGCTCGAGCGCGCGACCCTGAGCCACACCTCGGCCGCGCTGTGGTGGGGTCTACCGGTCGTGACCTCGAGCCAAGCAGTCCACGTGGTCCAGCCGCACCGCGCCAGCTCACGCAGTGCCAAGGACATCCGCCGGCACTCCCTCGAGCTCGCACCCGAGCACGTGACCGAGCACCACGGGGTGCGGGTCACGACGCTCGAGCGCACGGTCGTCGACTGTGCGACGCTCCTGCGGGTCGAGCCCGCCCTGATCCTCGCTGACGCCGCCCTGCACGCCGGCGCAGACCTCGCCGTCTGCCGCGAGATCCTCGGCTCTCTGGGCAGCAGGCGCGGGACGGCCCGCGCTCGGGCGGTCCTCGAGCACGCCGACGGCGGCGCCGAGTCGCCCGGCGAGACCCGCACCCGGCTCCTCGTCCTGCGGGCCGGTCTCCCGGCACCCGTCACCCAGGTGCCCGTGACCCTGCCAGCCACGACCTACTGGGCCGACCTCGGCTGGCCCGAGCTGCGCGTGCTCCTCGAGTACGACGGCGTCTCGAAGTACACGGCGAACGGCGCCGCGGCAGATGCCGTGCTCGCCGAGAAGTACCGCGAGGAGGCGATCGCCCGAGCCGGGTTCCGCGTGGTGCGCGTGACAAGGTCCGACCTGCGTGCGGGCGGGCATCTCGTTGCGCGGCTGCGTCGACTCGCCGACTTCGGCCCCGCGGTACCGCGCCCCGAGCTCAACGCCTGAGCGCCCAAGCCCCGGCCCCTCCCCGCCCAGCCACCCGGTGAACTCGGCAGCTCGCCGTGAGATCGGCAGTGCGCACTGCCGATCCCACGGCACACTGCCGAGCTGGTGGGGGGTCTGGCGCGGTGCGGGCCGCGTGGTGGATGCTCGTCCAGGACAGCGCGAGGGGGAGCCATGGCGCACAGCGAGCCGGTCGCCGCGACCGTGACGGTCGAGGACCCGGGCCCCGCCGTGCCCGACGCGCGCGCTGGCTGGTTCAGTCGCCGCATGGGCTGGGACGCGCGCCGCGTCGTGGGCGTCGACCTCGCCCGGGGGCTCGCGATGCTCGGGATGTTCGGCGCACACCTGCACGTCCCGCGCGAGGTCACGGTCGCCGACCCGAGCACCTACGGCGCGCTCGTGCACGGCCGCTCGGCGATCCTGTTCGCCCTCCTCGCGGGGGTCTCGCTCGCGATCGTCACGGGCGGCACCGCACCGGTCACGGGCCGGGCCGTGGTCGACTTCCGGCTGCGCACCCTCGTGCGGGCGCTCGCCCTGTTCGCGCTCGGCGGGCTGCTCACGATGCTGGGCACGCCCGTCATGGTGATCCTCGAGGCCTACGCGATGATGTTCGTCCTCGCCCTGCCGTTCCTCACGTGGCCGGTGCGGCGGCTGTGGCTCGCGGTCGGTGTCCTCGTGGTGCTCGGGCCGGTCGTGACGGTCGCGGTGCGCACCGGGCTGCTCGCGATGGGGATCTTCCCGGTGGGCGCGTGGGACATCGCGTTCGGAGAGTTCTACCCGGTCGCGACCTGGCTCGTGTTCCCGCTCGCGGGGATCGCGATCGGACGCAGCGACCTGAGGTCGACCGCAGTCGCGGTGCGGCTCGTCGCCGGCGGGGCGGTCGCTGCGCTGCTCGGGTACTGGACGGGCCACCTCGTGAGCCAGACCGACGCCGCGCGCACGCCCCCGCTCGTGGACCTGCACGGGGAGTTCCAGATCCTGCCTGTCTCCGAGGTGCTCGCGGGCCTGCCGCGCTCGGTGCTCGCCGAGCTCCTCACGGCCGACCCCCACACCGGGACACCGTTCGAGGTGCTCGGCTCGGGTGGGTTCGTGGTCGCGGTGCTCGGAGTGTGTCTCCTGCTGGGTCGCACCGCGGTGCGCTTCGTGCTCGCCCCGCTCGCCGCGGTCGGGGCGCTCTCGCTCACGGTCTACAGCGCGCACATCGTCGCTCTGCGGCTCATGCTCGAGGAGTACTACGTCGACATCGGCTCGCTCGACCACCTGCGCGCCTTCGTGCTGTGGGCGCTCGTGGGTGCGTTCGCGTGGCGGCTCGCGCTCGGCAAGGGCCCGCTCGAGCGGGGCATCGCGTGGCTCGCTCGGCGCGCGGCGCGCTACGTCGACAGGTCCGGCGAGCGGTCGAGCCGCACGGGCGAGCCCGGTTCGATCAGCACCGGTTCCTGACCGAGCACGGTCACCTCGCCGACCCCCTCGACAGCGACCGCCGTGTGGGTCACGCCCCGCCGGAACCCGGACGCGACCACGTGACCCGACCACGGGCCGTCGTCGGCGAGCCGCAGCGCCCCGGGCCCGACCGCGAGGACCTGCCCGCCGACGACGGCGCCCTCGCCTGCGGCGGCGGTCGGCTCACCCGGGAGCCGGCTCGCGTCCGGATCGACTCCGCCGACGACGGCATCCGCGCGGCCTGGGCTCGCGGGCTCGCCGGGTGCGCCCACGAGCGCAGTGCCCGGTGCCCCCACGAGCCACTCGTGATCGGCAGCCGGGACGAAGACCTCGAAGCCGAGGAACTGCGCGACGCGCACGGTCGCGGGCCGGCGCCACAGCTGCACGGGGGTGTCGACCTGGAGGAGGCGGGCGTCGTCGAGCACCGCGATGCGGTCGGCGACGGCGAAGGCTTCGTCGTGGTCGTGCGTGACGAACACCGCGGCGGTCCCGGTCGCCTTGAGGGCCGTGCGGACCTCGGCCGCGAGGTGCTCGCGCAGCGCACGGTCGAGCGCAGAGAGTGGCTCGTCGAGCAGCAGCAGGCGCGGGCGCGGGGCGAGCGCGCGGGCGAGTGCGACCCGCTGGCGCTCCCCGCCCGAGAGGCTCGCGACGTCCCGGTCGCCGAAGCCCGCAAGTCCCACGACCTCGAGCAGCTCGGCGACCCGGGCGCGCTGCTCCTGGCGCGGGATGCGGGCCATCTCGAGCCCGAAGGACACGTTGCGCGCGACCGTGCGGTGGGCGAACAGCTGGCCGTCCTGGAACATCAGGCCGAAGCCGCGCCGGTGCACGGGCACGTCGGCGAGGTCGCGGGAGTCCCACGTGATGCGCCCGCTCGTGGGTCGCTCGAGCCCTGCGATCGCGCGCAACAGGGTCGACTTGCCCGAGCCCGAGGGCCCGAGCAGCGCGAGGATCTCCCCGGGCGCGACGTCGAGGGAGACGTGGTCGACCGCGAGCGCGACCGTGCCGTCGTCGTCCCGGTAGTGCACGACGAGCTCGTTGACGGCGAGCCCGCGCGCGTGCTCCTCGCGGCCGGCGCCGCCCTCGCCGGCCGGCCGCGCACCGGCCTCAGACTCGGCACTTCGCCGCGAGATCGGCACTGCGGACTGCCGATCCTGCGGCGAACTGCCGACTTCACCGGGTGCGGCCGGCCGGGTGGGGTCGGGGGTCGTCATAAGTCTCCTGCTGTTCCGGGGCGCAGGCGTTCTGCGGCCAGCATGACACCGGCCGAGAGCACCGCGAGCAGCACGGACGCCGCGAGCGCCATGCCGAGGTTCTGCTCGCCGGGCCGCCCGATGAGGCGGAACACGACCACGGGCAGGGTCGCGGTGTCGGGCCGGGCGAGGAAGGAC
>JAJUHG010000210.1 GCA_029267995.1 Micrococcales bacterium | reverse complement strand
GGTGCGGGCGGTCGACGCCGCGCTCACCGCGCTGTGGGCGGCGGCGAGCGCGGACCTCGGGCGCACGGACGGTGTCGCGCTCGGCGCGGTCGGTTCGCTCGGGCGCGGTGACCTCGGTCCCGCGAGCGACCTCGACCTGCTCCTGGTCCACGACGGGCGCACCCACCGGCCCGAGGCGATCGCCCGCCTCGCCGAACGCCTGTGGTACCCCGTGTGGGACGCGGGTCTCGACCTCGACCACGCGGTGCGCTCGCTCGCGCAGTGCCGCACGATCGCCTCGAAGGACCTGTCCGCGGCGGTCGGGCTGCTCGACGTGCGCTGCGTCGCGGGCGACGCGGGCGTGATCGTGCGGGCCCGCTCGGCGGTGCTCGCCGACTGGCGGGACTCGACCCGCAGGCGGCTGCCCGAGCTTGCCTCTGCCGCGCGCCGCCGTGCGGCACGGCACGGCGAGCTCGCCTACCTCATCGAGCCGGACCTCAAGGAGGCCCGCGGCGGGCTGCGCGACGCGACCGTGCTGTTCGCACTCGCGGCGACCTGGATCGCCGACCGTCCGCACGGCGACGTCGACGGGGCCTACGCCCAGCTGCTCGACGCGCGCGACGCGCTCCACGCGGTCACGCGGCGCCGTGCGAACCGGCTCCTGCTCGTGGACTCCGACGAGGTCGCCGCGCGCCTGGGCCTCGTGGACGCCGACGAGCTTCTCGCGCACCTCGCGCAGGCCGCGCGCACCCTCGCCCATGCGCTCGACACGACGCTGCGTCGTGCCCGCCAGGCGCTCCAGACCCCGCGCAAGCCCATGCTCGTGCGCGGTCGGCGCGGGGCGCCGCGGCTGCGCGTCGTGGCCGAGGGTCTCGTGGAGCACGACGGCGAGCTCGTCCTCGCCGCAGGAGTACGACCCGAGGGTGACCCCGTGCTCGCGCTGCGCGCCGCGGCGACCTCGGCCCGCACCGGGCTGCCCCTGTCGCCCGTGACGATCGCCTCGCTCGCGGCGTCGCCGTCCCTTTCCGAGCCGTGGCCGCCGTCGGCCCTCGCGGCGTTCCTCACGCTGCTCGGCACGGGCGAGGCCCAGGTGCCCGTGTGGGAGGCGCTCGACCTCGCAGGGCTCGTGACCCGCTGGATACCCGAGTGGGACGCGGTGCGCAACCGACCGCAGCGCGCGCCCGTGCACCGGCACACGGTCGATCGGCACCTCGTCGAGGCCGTCGCCCGCAGCGCGCAGTGGCGCCGCGAGGTCGCTCGCCCCGACGTGCTCGCGCTCGCGGCGCTGTGCCACGACATCGGCAAGCGCCCGGATGCTGAGGACCACGCGCTCGAGGGCGCGCGGCTCGTCCCGGTCATGATGCGGCGCATGGGCGTCGCCGAGGGCGATGCCCGCCTCGTCGAGCTCCTCGTGCGCGAGCACCTCACGCTCGCCCGGCTCGCGACGACGCGCGACCATGACGACCCCGCGACGGCCGCCGAGCTCGCCGCGGCCGTGGGCCACGACCTCGAGGCGCTCGAGCTGCTGCGCGCGCTGACCGCGGCAGACACGGCCGCGCTCGGGCCCACGGTGTGGACCACGTGGCGCCGCACGCTCGTCGACCAGGTCACGGCCCGCACGCGGGCGTGGCTCGTGCGTGAGCTCGGCGCGACGGGCGGGACCGCCGGGCGCACTCGGTAGGCTGGGGGACCTGACCGTCCCCGACCGACCGCGAGGTTCACCCGGTGTTCGCCACGCTCTCCGACCGGCTCACGTCGACGTTCCGGCACCTGCGCACGAAGGGCCGCCTGTCAGAGACGGACATCGATGCGACCGTCCGCGAGATCCGCCGCGCGCTGCTCGACGCAGACGTCGCGGTGCCCGTCGTGCGGGAGTTCACCTCGGCCGTGCGCGAGCGCGCGCTGTCCGAGGAGGTCTCGGCCGCGCTCAACCCCGCCCAGCAGGTCGTCAAGATCGTCAACGACGAGCTCGTCGCGATCCTCGGGGGCGAGGCGCGCCCGCTCGCGGTCGCGAAGACCCCGCCCACCGTGATCCTGCTCGCGGGCCTCCAGGGTGCGGGCAAGACGACGCTCGCGGGCAAGCTCGCGCTGCACCTCAAGGGCTTGGGCCACACGCCTGTGCTCGTCGCGGCGGACCTCCAGCGCCCGAACGCCGTCTCGCAGCTGCGCGTCGTCGGCGAGCGTGCGGGCGTGCCCGTGTTCGCCCCGCACCCGGGCATCACGCACGAGGCCGAGGCGCCGACGGGCGACCCCGTCGCGGTCGCGCGCGAGGGCGTCGCGTTCGCACGCGAGAAGCTGCACGACGTCGTGATCGTCGACACGGCGGGCCGCCTCGGCGTCGATGCCGAGCTCATGGCGCAGGCCGCGGCGATCCGCGACGCGGTCGAGCCCGACGAGACGATCTTCGTGATCGACGCGATGACCGGTCAGGACGCGGTCCACACGGCGCAGGCCTTCGCGGACGGCGTCGGCTTCACGGGCGTCGTGCTCTCGAAGCTCGACGGCGACGCACGCGGCGGCGCGGCGCTCTCGGTCGCCTCGGTCACGGGCAAGCCCATCCTGTTCGCCTCGACCGGCGAGAAGCTCACCGACTTCGAGCCCTTCCACCCCGACCGGATGGCCTCGCGCATCCTCGACATGGGTGACGTGCTCACGCTCATCGAGCAGGCCGAGAAGGCCTTCGACGCCGAGCAGACCGAGAAGCTCGCGGGCAAGCTCGCAGCCGGTGAGGACTTCACGCTCGAGGACTTCCTCGCCCAGATGCAGGGCCTGCGCAACATGGGCTCGATGAAGAAGATGCTCGGGATGCTCCCCGGCATGGGCCAGATGCGCGAGGCGATCGAGAACTTCGACGAGCGCGAGCTCGACCGCATCGAGGCGATCGTGCGCTCGATGACCCCCGCCGAGCGGGCGAACCCGAAGATCATCAACGGCTCGCGCCGCTCGCGCATCGCGAAGGGTTCGGGGACGACCTCGACCGACGTCAACCAGCTGCTCGACCGCTTCGCGCAGGCCCAGCAGATGATGCGTCAGATGGCGCGCACGGGCGGCGTGCCGGGTGGGCTCCCGGGCATGGGGGCGATGCCCGGGATGGGCAAGAAGTCGCGCGGCCGTCAGGCGCCGGCGCCCAAGAAGCGCAAGGGCAAGTCCGGCAACCCCGCGAAGCGCGCCGCGCAGGAGCGGGCCGCGCAGGAGCGGGCCGCGGGCAAGGCGGCACCGGGGAGCGCCTTCGGTCTCGGGCAGCCGCAGGAGCAGGCCGCGCCGGGCGAGGTCGACCTGAGCCAGTTCGAGAAGTTCTTGCGCTGATGGTCCTCGAGCTGCGCGGGCGGGTCCTGCTCGACGACGAGCGCGAGACCGACCGGGTGTGGGTCGTGGGCGGCCGCTTCACCCTCGACCGCCCGGCGCGCGTCGACGACGTGCTCGAGGGCTGGGTCCTGCCGGGTCTCGTCGACGTGCACTGCCACGTGGGTCTTGCCGCCGACGGGCCGGTCGACCGGGCCACCGCGCGCGCCCAGGCACTCGCGGACCGCGACTCGGGCGTGCTCCTCGTGCGTGACGCGGGCTCGCCCTCGGACACCTCGTGGGTGCACGACGACGACGAGCTCCCGCGTCTCGTGCGCTCAGGGACGCACCTCGCGCGCCCCAAGCGGTACCTGCGCCATTACGGGCGCGAGCTCGCCGACCCCGAGGACCTTGCGACCGCGATGGCTGAGGAGGCCGCGCGCGGCGATGGCTGGGTCAAGGTCGTCGCGGACTGGATCGACCGTGACCTCGGGGCCGACGGCGACCTGCGGCCGCTGTGGACCGACGCGCAGCTCGCGAAGGGTGTCGCGGCCGCGCACGAGGCGGGCGCCCGGGTCACGGCGCACGTGTTCTCGACCGAGGCCGTCCCGGGGCTCCTCGCGGCAGGGATCGACTGCATCGAGCACGGCACGGGGCTGACCCCTGAGCAGGTCGAGGAGGTCGTCGAGCGGGGGATCCCCGTGACGCCGACGCTCTTGCAGGTCGGCCAGTTCGACCAGATCGCGGCGCAGGGCGAGGCGAAGTTCCCTCGCTTCGCGGCCCGGATGCGCGCGATGCACGAGCGGCGGCGCACGCACGTGCGCGAGCTGTTCGAGGCGGGCGTGCAGCTGCTCGTGGGGACCGACGCGGGCGGCACGATCGAGCACGGGCAGATCGCCGCGGAGTGCGCCGAGATGGTCCGCGCGGGCGTGCCGGCGAGCGAGGTCGTCGCGGCCGCGCGCTGGCGCACGCGCGCGTGGCTCGGCTTCGCCTCGATCGCCGAGGGCGCCCCCGCGGACGATGTCGTCCTCGCGGCCGACCCGCGCG
>JAJUHG010000209.1 GCA_029267995.1 Micrococcales bacterium | reverse complement strand
TCGCGCACCCGGCCCGCCCCACGCCCGCCGTCGGCCGCGGGGTCCCACGAGAACACCTCGGTGCCCGTGATGAACACGCGCTCGGCCCGCGAGCCGATGTCGAGCGGGTCGCCCGACCACACGACGACGTCGCCGTCGAGCCCCTCGCGCAGCGCCCCCACCCGACCGTCGAGGCCGAGCATGCGCGCAGGGTTGATCGTGAGCGCCTCGAGCGCGACCTGCGGGTCGAGCCCCTCCTTGACCGCGAAGGACGCCTGGTGGACCAGGAAGTTCACCGGGACCACGGGGTGGTCGGTCGTGATCGCGACCAGGACGCCCGCCTCCGCGAGCCGCGCAAGGTTCACGATGTCCCGGTCACGCAGCTCGATCTTCGAGCGCGAGGTGATCAGGGGCCCGAAGATCACGGGCACGCCCTTCTCCGCGAGCACGTCCGCGAGCGGGGCGGCGTCCGTGCCGTGGTTGACCACGAGCCGGTAGCCGAACTCCTCCGCGAGGCGGATCGCGGTCGCGACGTCGTCGGCGCGGTGCGTGTGCTGGTCCCAGATCAGCTCGCCCGCGAGCACGCGCGCGAGCGTCTCCTTGCCGAGGTCGCGCTCGAAGGGCTCACCCTTCGCGGCGGCGTGCTCGCGCCGCGCGACGTAGTCCTGCGCCGCGACGAAGGCCTCCCGGATCACCTTCGCGACACCCAGGCGCGTCGAGGGCATCTGCTTCTTGTCCCCGTACACCCGCTTGGGGTTCTCCCCGAGCGCGGACTTGACCGAGACGGCGTCCGAGATCACCTGCTCGTCGACCGTGCGCCCGCCCCACGTCTTCATCGCGAGCGTGAGCCCGCCGATCGGGTTGCCCGAGCCGGGCTTGACGACGGTGCTCGTGACCCCGCCCAGCAGCGCGTCGCGGAAGCCGGTGTCCTCGACGTTGATCGCATCGATCGCCCGCAGCGCCGAGCCGTTCGGGTCGGTCATCTCGTTCGTGTCGTTCCCGGCCCAGCCCTCCCCCTCCTCCATGACGCCCATGTGGCCGTGCGCCTCGATGAAGCCGGGCAGGACCCACCGGCCGCTCGCGTCGACCACGGGGACACCGTCAGGGACCTCGACGTGGGGCCCGAGCGCGGCGATCACACCGTCCCGGACGAGGACCGTCCCGGTGAAGGGCTCACCGACGATGGGGACGACGTGACCGCCGACGACGGCGAGGTCCGAGCGGCGGGTGCGGATGGGGGCAGGGTCGTGGCTCATGGGTCCATCATGACCCGGGCACGACGACGGCGACCGTGCAGACCCGGGCCCCACGGTCGCCGTCGTCGGCGTGCTCGTCCCTAGACGTACGCCCCGTAGGCCGGCAGGTCGAGGACGCCGTTGCCCGAGAGCCCGATGAGCACCGACCTGCCGTCAGACTCCGCGGTGCGCGCGAAGGCGATCGCGGCGGCGACCGCGTGCGTCGACTCGGGCGCGGGGATGATGCCCTCGGCGCGCGCGAACTCGACCCCGCCCGCGAAAGCCGTGTCCTGGTCGACCGCGGTCGCCTCGAGCAGGCCGAGGTTGAGCGCGTGCGAGACCATCGGTGCCATGCCGTGGTAGCGCAGCCCGCCCGCGTGGATCGCCGGGGGGACGAAGTCCTTGCCGAGCGTGTGCATCTTCAGCAGCGGCGTCAGGCCCGCGACATCACCGTGGTCGTAGCGGTACTCGCCCTGCGTGAGCGAGGGGCACGCGGCCGGCTCGCACGCCACGACGCGCGTCGTCGTGCCCTCGCGCAGGTTCTTGCCGATGAGCGGGAACGTCAGCCCGGCAAGGTTCGAGCCGCCGCCCGCACAGCCGAACGCGACGTCGACCTGCTCCTCGCCGGCCTCGACGATCTGCTCGAGCACCTCCTGGCCGATCACGCTCTGGTGGAGCATGACGTGGTTGAGCACCGAGCCGAGCGCGTAGTGCGCCTTGGGGTCCTTCGCGGCGGCCTCGACGGCCTCGCTGATCGCCATGCCGAGCGAGCCGGTCGTGTCGGGGTCGGCCGCGAGCATCGCGCGCCCCGACTCGGTCAGCTCCGAGGGCGAGGGATGGCACACCGAGCCGTAGGTCTCCATCTGGAAGCGGCGGTAGGGCTTGGCGTCGAAGGACGCGCGCACCTGCCACACCTCGCACGTCAGGCCCAGGAGCGCCGCGGCGAAGGACAGCGAGGCGCCCCACTGGCCCGCGCCCGTCTCGGTCGTGAGCTTGGTCGTGCCCTCGAGCGCGTTGTAGTACGCCTGCGCGACCGCGGTGTTGGGCTTGTGCGAGCCGACCGGGCTCACACCCTCGTACTTGTAGTAGATCCGAGCCTTCGTGCCGAGCGCCCGCTCGAGCCGGTGCGCGCGCACGAGCGGCGAGGGGCGCCACGTCGAGTAGATCTCGCGGACCGTCTGCGGGATCTCGACGTAGCGCTCGGTCGTGACCTCCTGCTCGATGAGCGCCATCGGGAACAGCGGGGCGAGGTCGTCCGGGGTGAGCGGCTCCTTCGTGCCCGGGTGCAGGTGCGGGGGCGTGGGCTCGGGGAGGTCCGCGGCAAGGTTGTACCAGTGCGTCGGCACGGTCGAGGGGACGGCGTGGCCGAGCGGCTCGATCGGGCGGGGGGTGCTCACATCGTGTCCTTCGTCGTCGAAGCGGATGGCACGTGAGCATAGCCACGCAAGCACCTGCGGCTCGAAGCCGTCCGTGCCAGAGTGGGAATGTGGCCGCTGGCCAGCGCGTTCGTCCGTCACACCAGCCGCGAGGAGGAAGCATGACCATCGCCGTCACGGGAGCCACGGGCCACCTCGGCCGCCTCGTCCTCGACGAGCTGCGCCGCGCGCGCCCTGCCGGTTCGCTCGTCGCTCTCGTGCGCGACGCGAGCCGCGCGCAGGACCTCGCCGACGACGGCGTCCGGGTGCGGGTCGCCGCGTACGAGGACCCCGCGGCGCTCGTCCAGGGCCTCGCCGACGTCGACACCCTGCTGCTCGTCTCGGGCTCCGAGGTCGGCCAGCGTGTCGCCCAGCACCGCAACGTGATCGACGCCGCGGCCGAGGCGGGTGTGCGCCGCATCGTCTACACGAGCGCACCGCGCGCGGACTCCTCCCCGCTCGTGCTCGCCCCCGAGCATCGGGCGACCGAGGAGATGGTGCGCGCGAGCGGGCTCGCGTGGACGATCCTGCGCAACAACTGGTACACGGAGAACTACGTCGGGACGCTCCAGCAGGCGGCCGAGACGGGCGAGATCGTCGCGGCCGCGGGTGAGGGCCGGGTCGCCTCGGCGACGCGCGCCGACTTCGCCGCAGGTGCTGCGGCGGTGCTGCTCGGTGAGGGGCACGACGGGAAGGTCTACGAGCTCGCGGGCGACCACGCGTGGTCCTTTACCGAGCTCGCCGAGGCTGCCTCGGTGATCGTCGGGCGACCTGTGGTGTACCGGGCGGTCGACGGGCCCACGCTGCGCTCGATCCTCGTCGAGCACGCGGGCCTCGACGAGGCGACCGCGGGCTTCGTGGTCCAGCTCGACCTCGACATCGCGGCGGGCCTGCTCGCCGAGACGACCGGCGAGCTGTCCCGCCTCGTCGGGCGGCCGACGACGCCGCTCGTCGAGGGGCTGCGCGCGGCGTACGCCCCGCCCGCGTTCCCGACCGCCGTGTGACGCTCCGCGCCGCGCTGCGCGGGTCGGGTGTCCGACCCTGCCGATAGCGTCCGGGGCACAGGTCGACAGCGGTGCGGAGGAGGACGGCATGTTCGTGCGGGACGGCAAGGTCGTCACGAGCCCGAGCGACCTGAGCGCCGCGGCCGCGTGCGAGTGGGCGTTCCTGCGCGAGCTCGACGCACGCCTCGGGCGCATCGACGCCCCGCCGCGCACCGAGGACCCGATGCTGCGCCGCGCCGCGGAGCTTGGTGACAAGCACGAGGTGGCCGTGCTCGAACGGCTCCGCGAGCAGCACGCCGTCGTCGTCGAGATCCCGCGCCCCGACGTGCGCGACGAGGCCTCGCTCGCCGAGGCGGTCGAGCGGACGCAGCAGGCGCTCGCCGAGGGCGCCGACGTCGTGTTCCAGGCGACCTTCGCCGACGAGGACATGATCGGCTTCGCCGACTTCCTCGTGCGCCAGCGTGACGGCTCCTACCAGGTGCAGGACTCGAAGCTCGCGCGCTCGGCGAAGGTCACCGCGCTCCTGCAGCTCGCGGCCTACGCCGAGCAGCTCGCCCGGACCGGGGTCGCTGTCGCGCCGAGCGCAGTGCTGATCCTCGGCGACGGGACGCGCAGCGAGCACGCGCTCGCCGACGTCGTCCCGGTGTTCCGCGAGCGCCGCGCGCACCTGCGCCGGCTCGTGGCCGAACGCCTCGCCGACGACG
>JAJUHG010000208.1 GCA_029267995.1 Micrococcales bacterium | reverse complement strand
GCCCACGCCCGCGCGCCGCACGGCGCGTCCCGCCGACCCGCGCCGCCGCCAGACCTTCCTCGCGGCGCTCGTCGTCGTGACTCTCCTGGTGTTCGCCGGCCGCCTCGTCTACGTCCAGGTATTCCGGTCCGAGGCGCTCGCGGCCGAGGCGCTCGCGGGACGCATCTCGGTGCGTGAGCTGCCCGCCGAGCGCGGGCAGATCCTCGACGCGAACGGCGTGGTCCTCGCGGGCTCGGTCGAGCGGTACACCGTGTGGGTCAACCAGAACCAGGTCCCGCAGTTCAAGATCACCGAGAACGGGCGCACCCTCGCCGAGGGTGCCGAGGGCGCTGCGAGTCTGCTCGCCCCCCTGCTCGACATGCCCGAGGCCGAGCTCGGTGCGCTCCTGACGGGCGACCGGGGCTACGTCGAGATCGCGCGCGACGTCCTGCCCGAGACGTGGCGCGAGATCCAGGCGCTGCGCATCAATGGCATCGGTGCGGATCGCACCGCGAAGCGGGTCTACCCCGCGGGGACGGTCGCGGGCAACGTCACGGGCTTCGTGGGGCGCGACGGCGAGGGCCTCGCGGGGATCGAGCAGACCTTCGACGACGTGCTCTCTGGCACGCCCGGGAAGATCCACTTCGAGCGCGGGCTCGGGCTCCAGCGCATCCCCGGCGGGGTCGTCGAGGAGGAGCCTGCCCAGCCTGGCTCGGACGTCAACCTCACGATCCTGCGCGACCTGCAGTGGAAGGCGCAGACCGCGATCGACACGCGGGTCAAGGAGATGGGCGCACCGTGGGGCGCGATCGTCGTGATCGACATCCCGACCGGCGAGGTCCTCGCGCTTGCGGACTCGCGCACGGTGGATCCCAACGAGCCCGGCAAGCGCGCCGAGCAGGACCGCTTCGCACGGTCGGTGTCCTCGACGTTCGAACCGGGGTCGACCGCGAAGATCGTCTCGATGGCCGCGGCCCTCGAGACGAAGGTCACGACCCCGACCGACCGGTGGCGCGTGCCCGACCGCTACACGACCGGTAACAACCAGACCTTCCGCGACTCGACCCCGCACCCGACGCTGCGCCTGACGACCACGGGGATCTTCGCGCAGTCGTCGAACACCGGCACGGTCATGATCGGCGAGGACGTGCCGCGCCAGGTGCGCTACGACTACCTCAAGAAGTTCGGCTTCGGCGAGCGCACGGGTCTTGGCCTGCCGACCGAGGAGCCCGGGACCCTGATCCCGGTCGAGAAGTGGGACGGACGCACGCAGTGGGCGGTGCTGTTCGGCCAGGGCGGCATCGCGTCGAACACGCTGCAGATCACGCAGGTCTTCGCAACGGTCGCGAACGGCGGGGAGTACATCGCCCCGCACCTCGTCAAGGGATTCACGACGCCCGACGGCGAGACGGTCCCGGCCGCCGAGCCCGAGCGTCGCCAGGTCATCTCGCCCGAGACTGCCGCGGACCTGATGCTCATGCTCGAGAGCGCGGTCGACGAGGGCACGGGTGGCCAGGCGCGCATCCCGGGCTACCGGGTCGCGGGCAAGACGGGCACCGCCCAGGCGCCCGACGAGAACGGGCAGATGACCAAGATCGTCTCGTCCTTCATCGGCGTCGTCCCGGCCGACAAGCCGCGCCTCGCGGTCGGTGTCGTGCTCTACGAGCCGCAGGCCGCGAGCTACGGCGGCGTCGTCGCCGGACCGGTGTTCAAGGACGTCGCGGCGTACGCCCTCCAGGCGCTCGGCGTCCCCCCGAGCGGTTCGGAGCCCGAGCTGTTCCCCGTGACGTGGGGAAAGCCCGACGATGACTAGCGCCTCCACGTCGCGCGCGCGGTGAACGGGTAGATTCCTCCCCATGACGTCCGCCCAGGGGCGGATGCGCCCGACGCATCCTCGCGCGCACCGGGTCGACGACATCGCCGCCGCCTTCGGGCTGCGCCTCGTCACCGGTGCGGACCGGGCGACCCCGGTCACGGGCTTGGCCGTCGGCAGCGACGACGTCGTCCCCGGGGACCTGTTCGTCGCGCTGCGCGGGCTCAAGCGGCACGGCGCTGCGTTCACCGCTCAGGCTCTCGAGGCGGGCGCGGTCGCAGTGCTGACCGACGACGTCGGCGCGCAGCTGCTCGGGGACGTGGGAGTCCCCGTGCTCGTCGCCGAGGACCCGCGCCGCCTCGTCGGCGACATCGCCGCGTGGGCCTACGGCCACCCCGCGCGCGAGCTCGTCACGGTCGGGGTCACGGGCACGAACGGCAAGACGACGACGGCGTACTTCGTCGACGCCGCGCAGCGTGCTCGCTTCACGACGACCGCCGTGCTCGGCACGGTCGAGCTGCGCGTGGGCGCCGAGGCGATCGAGAGCCCGCGCACGACGGTCGAGGCACCCGTCCTGCACGCCGTGCTCGCGCTCGCGCGCGAACGGGGCGCGGGGGCTGCGACGGTCGAGGCCTCCTCGCACGCGCTCGCGCTGCACCGTACGGGCGGTGTCGAGTTCGACGTCGCCGGCTTCACGAACCTCCAGCGTGACCACCTCGACTTCCACGGGGACATGGACACCTATCTCGCGGACAAGGCGCGGCTCTTCGCACGCGGCCAGGCGCGCCGCGGCGTCGTCGTCGTCGACGACGCGTGGGGGCGCGCGATGGTCGAGGCCGCCGAGATCCCTGTCGAGACCGTCGCGACACGGGTCGGCTCCCCGGCCGCGGCGCACGCCGACTGGGCCGTCCTCGACGCGGACATCGGCCTCGACGGGGTCGGCTCGAGCTTCACGCTGCGCACCCCGGACGGGGCCGAGGTCGCCGCGGCGAGCCCTCTGCCGGGGCTCGTCAACGTCTCGAACGCGGCGCTCGCGATCGTCCTCGCGCACCGCAGCGGTGTCCCGCTCGCCGACGCGATCGCCGCGATCGGCGCGGCGCACGAGATCCCCGGGCGCATGGAGCGCGTGATCGAGCGCGGCGACGGCTGGCCGTTGTGCCTCGTCGACTACGCGCACACCCCCGACGCGCTCGAGCTCGCTCTCGAGGCGGTGCGTCCCATCACGCCCGGGCGCCTCGTGATCGTGTTCGGCTCGGACGGTGACCGCGACCGCGGCAAGCGCCCCATCATGGGCCAGGTCGCCGCGCGCTTCGCCGACGTCCTCGTCGTGACCGACGAGAACCCCCGCTCGGAGGACCCCTCGTCGATCCGCGCCGCGATCCTCGAGGGGGTGCGCCGCGAACGGCCCGACCTCGCTGACGTCGAGGAAGTCAGCCCGCGGGCCGACGCGATCCGCCGGGGCCTCGAGCTCGCGACCGATGCCGACACCGTGATCGTCACGGGCAAGGGCCACGAACCGACCCAGGAGATCGCCGGAGTGTTCCACCGCTACAACGACCGAGACGTCTACCTCGCGGCGCTCGCCGAGCGCACCGCACGGGCGGGCGCGTGATCGCCCTGACCGCGGCCGAGGTGGCCGCCGCGACGGGGGGACGCCTCGAGCACGTCTCGCCGGACGCCGTCGTCGACGCCGCCGTGATCGACTCGCGCGAGGTTGCTCCCGGTGCGCTCTTCGTCGCGCTCGCGGGCGAGCACGTCGACGGGCACGACTTCACGCGCGCGGCCGTCGAGGCGGGCGCGCCCTTCGTGCTCGCGGACCGACCCACGGGCGTCGCGAGCGTGATCGTCGAGGACGTCCCGGCCGCGCTCGGGGCGCTCGCGCGCGAGGTGCTCGCGCGGTTGCGGCCCCGCGGGCTGCGCGTCGTGGGCGTGACGGGCTCGGTCGGCAAGACGACGACGAAGGACCTGCTCGCCCAGGTGCTCGGCGCGAGCGGCCCCACGGTCGCCCCGGTCGCGAGCTTCAACAACGAGATCGGCCTGCCGCTGACCGTGCTGCGCGCGGACGAGACGACGCGGTTCCTCGTGCTCGAGATGGGTGCCGCGGCGCTCGGCGAGCTCGAGTACCTCACGAGCATCGCCCCACCCGACGTCGCGGTCGTGCTGCGCGTCGCGCACGCCCACGTCGGGGGCTTCGGAGGGATCGAGGCCGTCGCACGCGCGAAGTCCGAGATCGTCTCGGGGCTCGCCGAGGGCGGCGTCGCCGTCCTCAACGCCGACGACGACCGCGTCGCGGCGATGAGCGCGCTCGCCGAACGAGTCGTGACCTTTGGCGAGGCGCGCTCGGCAACCGTCCGTGCGGCAGACCTGCGCCTCGAGCAGGGGCGCGCCCGCTTCACGCTCACGACCCCTGAGGGCGAGGCGCCCGTGCACCTCACGCTCGTCGGGGCCCACCACGTGACGAACGCGCTCGCCGCAGCAGCCGTCGCGCTCGAGCTCGGGGTCCCGCTCGAGCACGTCGCCCGGCGCGTCTCGCAGGCCCGCGCGACGAGCCCGCACCGCATGC
>JAJUHG010000207.1 GCA_029267995.1 Micrococcales bacterium | reverse complement strand
GTGCTGCACGACTCGGTCGCGGCCGTGAGCGTCGGGATCGTCGACGGCGTCCCGCTGCTCGACCTGCCGTACGAGGAGGACGTGCGCGCCGAGACGGACATGAACGTCGTCGTCGCGGGCTCGGGCAAGTTCATCGAGGTGCAGGGCACCGCCGAGCAGGCACCGTTCGACCGGGCAGAGCTCGACACCCTGCTCGACCTCGCCGTCGCGGGCACGAAGCAGCTCGCGAGCATCCAGGCGGCCGCGCTCGCCGAGGCGCTCACCCAGAAGCACGCGCGGTGAGCGGGCGCTCGTGACCGCTCGACTCGTCCTCGCGACGCACAACGCCCACAAGGTCGCCGAGCTGCGCGCGGTGCTCGAGCCCCTCGTGCCCGACCTCGACCCGGGCGACATCGTCTCCGCGGCGGACCTGGGCGCTCCCTCGCCCACCGAGGACGGCGTGACCTTCGAGCAGAACGCGCTCATCAAGGCGCGGGCGATCGCGCGGGCCACGGGCCTGCCCGCGGTCGCGGACGACTCGGGCCTCGCGGTCGACGTGCTCGGCGGGGCACCGGGGATCTTCTCGGCCCGCTGGGCGGGTTCGCACGGTGACGACGCGGCGAACCTCGCGCTCCTGCTCGACCAGCTCGCCGACGTGCCCGCCGCGCACCGCGGGGCACGCTTCGTGTGCGCCGCGGCCCTCGTGACCCCGGACGGCCGCGAGCACGTCGAGCTCGGCGAGCTGCGGGGCACCCTCGCGACGGCGCCGCGCGGCAGCAACGGTTTCGGCTACGACCCCGTGCTCGTCCCCGAGGGCGAGCAGCGCACGTGCGCCGAGCTCACCCCCGCGCAGAAGAACGCGATCAGCCACCGCGGCAAGGCGTTCCGGGCGCTTGCCCCGCACGTCGCGCGGGTCCTCGCCGACGACGGCGCGTCGGGGCCCGCGAGGGAGTCGGACGCACGGTGACGACGATCCACCTCGTGCGCCACGGCGAGACGCTGTGGCATGCGGAGAACCGCTACGCGGGCAGCTCGGACGTCGCGCTGACCCCGCGCGGGCTCGAGCAGGCGCGCGAGCTCGCGGGCTGGGTCGAGCGTCGCGTGGCCGCGGGCGTCCGGTTCGATGCGGTCGTCACCTCGACCCTGACGCGCGCGATCCTCACGGCCCGGCCCGCTGCCGAGGTACTGGGCCTCGTGCCCCGCGCGGACGCGCGGCTGTGCGAGGTGCACTTCGGGCGCGGCGAGGGCATGACGCGTGCGGAGATGGAGGAGATCTTCCCCGACGCGGTCGCGGCGTTCCTCGCGAACCCTGCGACCTCGCCCCTCCCGGACGCCGAGCGGGGGGTCGACGCGGTTGCCCGGGCGCGCGCGGCGCTCACCGAGATCGCCGCCGAGCGCCCCGTGGGAACGGTCCTCGTGGTCGCGCACTCGACGCTCACCCGGATCGTGCTCGCGAGCCTGCTCGGCATGGACGTCGAGCGCTACCGCGATCTGCTGCCCGCGGTGGGCAACTGCCACGTGACGAGCCTCGAGCTCGACGCGCAGGGCGAGGTCGCTCTTCTCGCGTACAACGTCCCGCCGTCGGCGTGACGGCGACGGGGCCCGGACCCGAAGGCCCGGACCCCGCCGTGCTGTGCCGAGAGCCCGCGGTCAGCGCACCCTGACCTTGAGCTTGACGGTCTTGCTCTTCTTGAGCTCTGACGTCTTGTTGAAGCGCACCTTGAGGGTCTTCGTGCCCTTCTTGCCGAGCTTCTTCGCCTTGACCTTGACCTTGGCCACACCCTTCTTGTTGACCTTGGCCGTGCCCACGACCTTGCCCCGGTGACGCACCACGACCGTGCCCTTGGCCGCGAGGGACTTCGGGGCGACCTTGACCTTGATCGAGAGCGTCTTCGCGCGCTTGATCGACTTCTTGGCCTTCACGGACTTGATGCTCGAGGCGGCCTTGACGACCTTGAGGGTCTTCGGCGTACTCACCGAGCCGAGGTGCGTCTCGTTCTCGAGGAAGTGCGCGGTGACGCGGTGCGTGCCGACCTTGGGCGAGACCTTCGCCCGGGCCTCACCACCCGTGACCTTCGCGGTCGCCAGGAGCGTGCTCCCTGAGCGGAACTCGACCGTGCCGGTCTTAGCGCCCGACACGAGGGCGACCGCGGTCGCCTTGTTCGCCGCGTCGATCTTCTTGGGGACGATGACGGCCGTCACCGAGGTCGCGACCTTCTCGACCGGCTGCTCGGGCAGGGCGGGGGGCTGACCGGACTTCGCGCGGCCGAGCGGTGCGGGGTCCACCACGTCGTGCGCCTCGAAGTAGGCGACCGTCGCGGCGAGGTCGACCTGGCCCGTGTCGGCCCGGTTGACGCCGTCGGCGAAGGGCGCGAAGCCGTCGCCGCCCGTGGCGAGGAACGAGTTCGTCACGACGCGCAGGACGTCGTCGTCGGCGACGACCTCGCCCTGGTAGCGCATCTGGTGGATGACTCCGGAACGCTCGGAGGTCTCCGTGTAGTAGTACTCGAAGCCTTCCGAGATGCCCAGGTGGAGCTTGGGCCGGCTCCCGGTCTCCTTCCACTGCAGCTCGAGGATCTCCTTGAGCTGGGCACCCGTGAGGTCCATGGTCACGAGGGTGTTCGCGAAGGGCTGGACGGCGGCGACCTCCTTGTAGGTGACCGCACCGTCCCCGGAGTAGAGGATGTCCGCGCGCAGGCCGCCCGAGTTCATGATGCCCACCTGGGCGGGCTCGCCCGCGAAGTCCTCGTTGCTCGTGGCCCACAGCTGGACGTCCGCGATGAGGTTGCCGAGCGTGGACTCGACGCCACGGTCGTCACCGGGCGGGTTGCCGCCGCGCAGGATGTCCCCGGAGATCGTGCCGACCTCGACCTGGCCGACGACGTCCGACTCGGTGACCGCCGCGTCGACGATCCCCTCGACGGTCGCGTTCGGGGTGAACAGCTGGGTGGTGCCGTCGAGCAGGGGGATCGTGGCGACGGTCGCGTTCACGACGTCCTTCTCGGTGGTGTCGACCGTCAGGACGACCTGGGAGAGCTTCTTGCCGTAGTCGGCGCCCTGGACGACGGGCCGCTCGCTCCCCGGTGCGCCGTCGACCGGCAGGAGGCACGAGTAGTCCTTGTGCGTGTGCCCCGTGAAGATCGCGTCGACGCTTGCGGGCACCGAACGAGCGAACGCGCCGAAGCCGGTCGCCTCGGTCGCGAGCTGGGTGCAGTCCGTCGACTCCGAGCCGGAGTGTGCGAGCAGCACGATCACGTCGGCCTCGCCGTTGGTCTCGTCGCCGTCGGTGAGCTTGCCTGCGACGCGTTCGACCGCCTCGAGCTCGTCACCGAAGTCGAGTCCCGACACACCCGTGGGCGTGACCATGTTCGGCGTGTCCGCGGTCACGGTGCCGATGAAACCGACCCGGATCCCGTCGACCTCCTGGACGTGGAACTCCTGGAGGCGCGGGATCTTCGTGCCCTTGTAGTAGACGTTCGCGCCGAGGCCGTACTTGCCTGCCTCGCTCGCCGAGTAGCGCGGCAGGACGCGGGTCACGAGGTCGGCGAGTCCCTGGTCGAACTCGTGGTTGCCCACGGCCGACACGTCGAGACCCATCGCGACGAGCGCATCGATCGTCGGGTTGTCCTGCAGGGAGAAGGACTCGAAGGTCGAGGCGCCGATGTTGTCGCCTGCCGAGGCGAAGATCGTGTTGGGCTGGTCGGCACGCAGCTCGTCGAGGGCGCCGGCGAGGCGAGCCGCCCCCGGGAAGGCCGTGTCGGGGTAGGTGAGATCTGCGACGAGGCGACCGTGGAAGTCGTTGATCCCGAGGATCTGGATCTCGGTCGTCTCAGGGTCGTCGGCGTGCGCGGGGACCGCGAGCGCGGTGCCTGCAGCGGCGAGGGTGAGCGCGGCCGCCGAGGCGACCACGGCGCGGCCCCACCGCGTCGAGGAGCTGGGCTTCATTCGGGTTCCTCCTAGGTGTTCAGAACGTCGTTGTCTGACTACGCGACCTGGGCGAGCTCGTGGCGAGGCTCAGGTGAACGTCGTTCGAACATAGAGGACGAATCGGTCCGGCACGCCGAGAATCGACCGTGAAGTTACTGCCCGGTAACGCGGGGGTGCTGCGACGTCAGGTGAGACGGCCCACGTAGGCCATGGCCTGGCGCAGCAGGACGTCCTGGCCACCGTTCATCTCGAGCGCGATGTGCTCGGTCACGGCCTCCTCGGGCGTGAGCCACGCGAGGTCGAGCGCGTCGGCCTGGGGGCGGCAGTCGCCCGCGACGGGGACCACGTAGGCGAGCGAGACCGCGTGCTGGCGCGGGTCGTGGTAGCTCGTGATGCCTGGGGTCGGGAAGTACTCGGCAACCGTGAAGGGCTGCGGCGAGGCCGGGATCTGGGG
>JAJUHG010000206.1 GCA_029267995.1 Micrococcales bacterium | reverse complement strand
CGTCCTGCTCGGCAAGTACTTCATCGGAGGCCTCAGGTCCGGCTCCGTCAAGGGCTGACCCCCTCGAGGAGGGCCCGGAGCCGGGCAGGCTCCCCCGGCTCTGCCCGGCCCGGCCCCTCCTGACGACCTGCGCCCCACGAGGGCGATCCCGTCCGCCGCAACCCGGCACCCCTTCCCGACAAGAGATCCAGGCACACCCGGCGCTCTCATTAGTTCGAACACAGAAGAAAGAAAGATCCGGCTCATCGACGCGGGACGACGACGACGTCCGTCCCGCGCCTCAGGAGGATCGACGTGAACCATCCGCCCACCGCTCGGCAGCACCGCCGAGGTCATCGCGGCCTCGCCGCCCTCGCCGCGACGGCGCTCGTCGCGGTCGAGCTCGTCGCGACCGTCGCCCCCGCGACGGCCGCCCCCCACGACGACGTCGACTACACGAGCTTCGTCGACCCGTTCATCGGCACCGAGTCCGACTTCGGCCAGGACGGCCCGGGAGCCTTCACCCCGAACGGCCTCGCGAAGGTCACTCCCCTGACCGAGCCGCGCTCGCACACCGGCTACGACTACGACTCGACCCAGATGCTCGGCTTCACGGGCATCACGCTCGACGGCGTGGGCGGCAACGGCGCGGGCGGCGACTTCCTCGTCGTGCCGACCTACCAGACCTTCACGGCCCGCCCGAGCACGAGCTCGTACCGCAAGGGCTACTCGCACGCGAACGAGGAGGCCTCGCCCGGCCTCTACGCGATCGACGACCTCGCCGAGGGCTCGCGCACGATCGACGCGCGCGTCACGGCCGCGACCCGCACGGGCGTGCACGAGTACACCTTCGACCAGGCCGGCACGGGCTCGCTCGTGGTCGACCTGCGCAACAACTTCGGCTCGCGCAACGGCGCGACGCTCTCGGTCGGCACGACGGCCGAGGGCAACACCTCGCTCTCGGGTCGCCTCGACGGCTTCTTCTACAACGCGAGCTACCGCATGTACTACTACGCCGAGACGACGCGCCCGGCGAGCAGCGTGCAGACGTGGCGCGACGCGGACCTGAGCATCACGCAGCGCACCCAGGAAGCGGCTCACGGTCTCGAGGCCCACGCTGAGCAGGAAGACCCAGCCGTACGGCGCGGTCAAGAAGCTCCGCGCCGAGGTCTCGGTGACGGTGACCGGGGCGACGTCGGGCACGGTGACGTTCACGAGCGGGAAGACGACGCTCGGGACGGCGAAGATCCGCAGGTCCGGGTCGAAGCACACCGCGACGTTGCGGATCTCGGGCAAGCTGCCGCGCGGCAAGTACCGGGACATCACGGCGACCGTGCGCGCCGCGGGCGGTGAGCGGGTCACCTCGGTGCCCTCGCGCGACTCGCTGCGGGTCAGCAAGTCGCAGCTCAGGACGGCTCGACCGAAGGTCACGGCCCGGTCGTTCCGTGCCGGGACGCGACCCGCGGTCAAGGTCCGCCTCGGCAAGCGCACCAACGGGCGCTACCCCGCCGGGTGGCTGCGCGTGAAGGTCGGCAAGCGCAATGTGCGCACGGTCAAGCTGCTCGCGAAGCACGAGGGCCGCCGGACGATCCGCCTGCCCCGCGCGTACCGCTCCTCGGTCAAGGTGAGCGTGCGCTACCTCGCGCGGTCTCCCGAGGTGGTCCGCAAGAGCGCGTGGTCGAAGAAGGTCACGGTGCGCGCGCGCCGCTGACCGTGCCTGACCGCGAGGGCCGTGGGCCGGTCCTTCCCCCTGGGACCGGCCCGCGGCCCTCGCCCTGTCACGGGCTGTGCAAGAGCTCGGCGAGGCGAGCCCGGACGTCGTCGTCGGGCAGGTCGATCGCGACGACCTTGTCGCGCGAGGTCGCCCCGCTCACGAGCTCGACCTCCCGCGGGCGCACCCCGAAAGCCTTCGCGACCGCGCGCAGCACGGCCTTGGTCGCCGCGCCGTCGACCGCGCGCTCGCTCACCGCGACCACGAGCCGGGCGTCGGGCCCCTCGCCGTAGGACCCGCCGACGGCGGTCCGGGAGGCACCGGGGCGCACGCGCAGGGAAACTCGCATGCCTCCCATGGTGCCCCAGGCCCAGGTCCGCGCGGACGAGTCAACCGGGCCGCCAGACAACACCCACGGCCTCGTGAAGGTGAGGTCGTCGAAGATCGCGACGAGCATGATCATCAGGACGGTCTGCAGAGCCATGCCGCCTCCGTCGGTCGGTCAAGGACCGAGCCTGCTCCTCCTCCCCCGACCGCACCAGCCCTTGCCGGGTGGGGCACGTCGCTGCGGACGACGACGGCGCCGCACCCTCGCGGGGTACGGCGCCGTCGTGACGTACGGGCTCTAGACCAGGCCGAGGGCCCGGACCGCCTCGCGTTCCTCGACGAGCTCGGCGACCGAGGCGTCGATGCGCGCGCGGGAGAACTCGTTGATCTCGAGGCCCTGGACGATCTGCCACTCGCCGCCGTCGGAGGTGACGGGGAAGGACGAGATGAGACCCTCCGGGACGCCGTACGAGCCGTCCGAGACGATCGCGGCGCTCGTCCAGTCACCCTCGGGCGTGCCGTTGACCCACGAGAAGACGTGGTCGATCGCGGCGTTCGCGGCCGAGGCCGCCGAGGACGCACCACGCGCCTCGATGATCTGCGCGCCGCGCTTGGCCACGGTCGGGATGAACTCGTTCTCGAGCCACGCCTGGTCGGCCACGACCTCGGCGGCGGGCTTGCCCTGGATCCTCGCGTGGAAGATGTCCGGGTACTGGGTCGCCGAGTGGTTGCCCCAGATCGTCAGGCGCTCGATGTCCGCGACCGACACGCCCGCCTTCTGCGCGAGCTGCGTGAGCGCGCGGTTGTGGTCGAGGCGGGTCATCGCGGTGAAGCGCGCGGCCGGGACGTCCGGGGCGTGCGCCGCGGCGATGAGGGCGTTCGTGTTCGCGGGGTTGCCGACCACGAGCACGCGCACGTCGTCCGCGGCGCCGGCATTGATCGCCTCGCCCTGCGGCTTGAAGATGCCGCCGTTGGCCTCGAGCAGGTCGCCGCGCTCCATGCCCGCGGTGCGCGGGCGCGCCCCGACGAGCAGGGCGACGTTGACGCCGTCGAAGGCCGCGCGCGCGTCGTCGAAGATGTCGATGCCCGCCAGGAGCGGGAACGCGCAGTCGTCGAGCTCGAGCGCGACACCCTCGGCGGCCTTGACGGCCTGCGGGATCTCGAGCAGCCGCAGCCGCACGGGCACGTCGGGCCCGAGCATCTGCCCCGAGGCGATGCGGAAGAGCAGCGCGTAGCCGATCTGGCCCGCGGCACCCGTGACGGTGACGTTGACGGGGGTCGTCATGAGGGGTCTCCGTTCGGTCGCGTCACGCGGCGAGGCGCGCGGCGAGGTTCTCGTCGAGGGCCGCGAGGAACTCCTCGGTCGTCAGCCACGGCTGGTCCGGACCGATGAGGAGCGCGAGGTCCTTGGTCATCTTGCCGCTCTCGACCGTCGTGACGACGACGTCCTCGAGGGTCTGCGCGAACTGCGTGACCTCGGGGGTGTTGTCGAGCTTGCCACGGTGCATGAGGCCACGCGTCCACGCGAAGATCGAGGCGATCGGGTTCGTCGAGGTCGGCTTGCCCTGCTGGTGCTGGCGGTAGTGGCGCGTCACGGTGCCGTGCGCGGCCTCGGCCTCGACCGTCTTGCCGTCGGGCGTCATGAGCACCGACGTCATGAGGCCGAGCGAGCCGAAGCCCTGCGCGACGGTGTCGGACTGGACGTCGCAGTCGTAGTTCTTGCACGCCCAGACGTAGCCGCCCTCCCACTTCATGGCCGCAGCGACCATGTCGTCGATGAGGCGGTGCTCGTAGGTCAGCCCGGCGGCTGCGAACTGCTCGGCGAACTCGGCGTCGAAGACCTCCTGGAAGATGTCCTTGAAGGCGCCGTCGTAGGCCTTGAGGATCGTGTTCTTCGTCGAGAGGTAGACGGGGTAGTTGCGCTGCAGGCCGTAGGCGAACGAGGCGCGCGCGAAGTCGCGGATCGAGTCGTTGAAGTTGTACATGCCCATCGCGACGCCGCCGTCGTCGCCGTACGTGACGACCTCCTGGTGGATGGGCTCGGAGCCGTCCGCCGGCGTGTACGTGATCGTGAGGGTCCCGGCGCCGGGAACCTTGAAGTTCTGGGCCTTGTACTGGTCGCCGTGCGCGTGGCGGCCGATGATGATCGGCTTGTTCCAGCCCGGCACGAGGCGCGGGATGTTCGAGATGATGATCGGCTCGCGGAACACCACGCCGCCGAGGATGTTGCGGATGGTGCCGTTGGGGCTCTTCCACATCTTCTTCAGGCCGAATTCCTCGACCCGGGCTTCATCCGGGGTGATCGTCGCACACTTGACGGCGACGCCGTACTTCTTGGTGGCT
>JAJUHG010000205.1 GCA_029267995.1 Micrococcales bacterium | reverse complement strand
CGGACGCGCCGGCCCGCCGTGCAGGCGCACGAGCTTGAACGCGGCCTCGTTCGCCTCGGTGCCCGAGTTCGTGAAGAACACGCGCGAGCCCTCGGGGGCGTGCACCGTGGTGAGCAGGAGCTCGGCGAGCGAGATCTGCGGGGCCGTGCCGACGAAGTTCGACACGTGGCCGAGCAGCCCCATCTGTGCCGTGACCATCGACGTCAGCGCAGGGTGGGCGTGCCCGAGGGCGTTGACCGCGATCCCTGCGAGCAGGTCGAGGTAGCGCTTGCCGTCGGCGTCCCACACGTAGCAGCCCTCTCCGCGCACGAGGATGCGCTGGGGCGGGCCGAAGGTGTCGGCAAGGGCACGCGAGTAGCGCTCCTGCCAGCCCTGCGAGCCCGTGAGGCTGGCCTCGGTCGGGACCCAGGCGAGGTGCTCGTTCACTCGACCTCCGCATCGTCGGGCACGACCATCGTGCCGATTCCCTTGGCCGTGAAGACCTCCATGAGGACCGAGTGCGCGACACGCCCGTCGACGACGTGCGCGCGGGCCACGCCTCCCGAGACGGCGCGCAGGCACGCCTCCATCTTGGGCACCATCCCGGACTCGAGGCTCGGCAGGAGCTCGGCGAGGGCCGAGACGCGGATCGTGCGCACGAGGGTGTCGCGATCGGGCCAGCGCGTGTAGAGACCTTCGACGTCGGTCAGGACCACGAGCTTCTTGGCCTCGAGCGCGACCGCGAGCGCCGCGGCGGCCGAGTCGGCGTTGACGTTGAGGACCCGCGTCGGGTCGGAGATGTCGGGGGCGACGGTCGACACGACCGGGATGCGACCCGCGTCGAGGAGGTCCTGGACCGCGGTCGGGTCGACCGCGACGACGTCCCCGACGAGGCCGACGTCGGCCGGCTCGCCGTCGACGAGCGGGCGACGCTGCTCGGCCTGGAGCAGGCCGCCGTCCTCGCCCGAGAGTCCTACCGCGAGGGGACCGTGCTCGTTGAGCAGGCCCACGAGCTCGCGCGAGACCTTCCCGGTCAGGACCATGCGCACGACGTCCATCGCCTCGGGCGTCGTGACCCGAAAGCCCCCGCGGAACTCGCTCGCGATGCCGAGCTTGCCGAGCATGTGGGTGATCTGCGGGCCGCCGCCGTGCACGATCACGGGGCGCAGGCCGACCTGGCGCAGCAGGACGATGTCCTCGACGAAGGCGCGACGCAGCGCGTCGTCGACCATCGCGTTGCCGCCGTACTTGACGACGAACAACGCCCCTGCGAAGCGCTTGAGCCACGGGAGCGCCTCGATCAGGACGCTCGCCTTGTCCTGGGGCGTGAGGTGGTCGGTCAGCCCGCTCGAGACGACGGGTGTCGGGGCGGTGTAGGTGATGTCGTTCATGTCGAGTAGGCGCTGTTCTCGTGGACGTAGGCGTGCGTCAGGTCGTTGGTCCACACGGTCGCCTCGGCGTCGCCCGCGTGCAGGTCGATCTCGATACGCACCTCGCGGCTCGCGGCAAGGTCGAGCAGGGTCGGGTCCTCCCCGAGGGTGCTCGCGCGGCACACCTGGACGCCGTTGATCGTCACGTCGATGTTCGCGGGGTCGAACGGGGCGACGTCCTCGGGGACCGTGCCGACCTGGGCGATGATGCGCCCCCAGTTCGGGTCGTTGCCGAAGATCGCTGCCTTGACGAGGTTCGAGCGGGTCACCGCCCGCGCGACCGCAACTGCGGCGTCCTCGTCGCTCGCACCGAGCACTCGTACCGCGACGTCGTGGCTCGCGCCCTCGGCGTCCGCGACGAGCTGGCGCGCGAGGCGGGCGCACACCTCGCGCACCGCCGCGGCGAAGGCCTCGGGCTCGGGGCGTGCCCCGCTCGCGCCCGAGGCCATGAGCGTCACGGTGTCCGAGGTCGACATGCACCCGTCGGAGTCGACCCGGTCGAAGGTCGTGCGGGTCGCGGCGCGCAGTGCCGCGTCGGCCTGCGCAGCATCGACGACGGCGTCCGTCGTGACGACCGCGAGCATCGTCGCGAGGGCCGGGGCGAGCATGCCCGCCCCCTTGGCCATCCCGCCCACGGTCCACGTCCCGGCCGCGTCGGTCACGGTCACGTGCGCGGTCTTGGGGACCGTGTCCGTCGTCATGATCGCCTCGGCCGCGGCGGGGCCGCCC
This sequence comes from Micrococcales bacterium, assembly GCA_029267995.1. GTDB lineage: Bacteria > Actinomycetota > Actinomycetes > Actinomycetales > Cellulomonadaceae > JAAYZM01. Next base: position 2,223 of record JAJUHG010000205.1, on the reverse strand, counting down.
TCGGGCGAGAGTGCCTCGACCGCCGGAGCGATGCCAGCGAAGAGCTTCTCGCTCGCGAGGCGCACCCCGATGAGCCCGGTCGAGCACACGACGACGTCGGCGGCGGACCTGCCGAGCGCCTCGGCGACCTGCTCGGCCGTGCGGTGGGAGTCCGCGAAGCCCTCGGGGCCGGTCGCGACGTTCGCACCGCCCGAGTTGAGCACGACGGCCGAGACGACGCCGTCCTTGACGACCTCGCGCGACCACGTCACGGGCGCGCCGACGACGCGGTTCGACGTGAACACCGCGGCCCCGACCTCGAGCGGGCCGTCGTTGACGACGATCGCGAGGTCGGGCCGACCCGAGGCCTTGAGCCCGGCCACGACGCCGCTCGCGCGAAAGCCGCGCGCGGCAGTCACCCCGGGCGAGGGGGCGTCGTCGGGCGTGATCGTCACGGTGCGACTCCTTCGGTCGGCAGGCCGGTCTGCTCGGGCAGACCGAGAGCGATGTTGAGCGACTGGACCGCGGCCCCGGCTGTGCCCTTGACGAGGTTGTCGAGCGCGCACAGCGCGACGACACGACCCGCGCGCTCGTCGACGGCAACCTGGACGAGCGCAGTGTTGGCGCCCGTCGTCGCGGCGGTCGTGGGCCAGACCCCCTCCTCGAGGAGGTGGACGAAAGGCTCGCCGTCGTACGCGCTCTCCCACGCCGCGCGCACCGCGGCCGCGTCGGCGCCGGGGGCGAGCGGGGCGGTCACGGTCGCGAGGATCCCACGCGCCATGGGGACCAGGACAGGGGTGAAGGACAGCCGCACCGCGGGCGCGCCGGCGACCGTGAGGTTCTGCTCGATCTCGGGGATGTGCCGGTGCGTCCCACCGACCGCGTAGGGCTGCGCCGACCCGAGCCCCTCGCTCGCGAGAAGATGCGGCTTGAGGGCCTTGCCCGCGCCCGAGTAACCGACCGCAAGGTTCGCGACGACGTCACCGGGTTCGACGACGCCCGCGGCGACCCCGGGCTGGAGCGCGAGGGTCACCGCGGTGACGTTGCAGCCGGGGACCGCGACGCGCCGTGTGCCCGCGAGCGCCGCGCGCTGGGCACGCGCCTCGTGCTCCCCCGCGTGCAGCAGCTCGGGCATGCCGTAGGGCCACGAGCCGGCGTGCTCCGAGCCGTAGAAGGCTCGCCACGCGGCGGGATCGGTCAGCCGGTGGTCCGCGCCGAGGTCGAGCACGAGCGTGTCCGGGTCGAGCGCGGCCGCGATCTCGCCCGAGGCGCCGTGCGGCAGGGCGAGGACGACGACGTCGTGCCCCGCGAGCGTCTCGGGGGACGTCGCCTCGAAGATGCGCCCTGCGAGCGAGCGCAGGTGCGGGTGGGCGCTCGCGACGGTCTGGCCGACGTTGGAGTGCGCGGTGAGCGCACCGATCTCGGCATCGGGGTGGGCGGCGAGCAGCCGGAGGACCTCGCCACCGGCGTAGCCGCTCGCGCCTGCGACGGCGACGGAGAAAGACATGCGCGCCAGACTACAAATCTATACAGATGGCCGCAAGTCCATGCATGGGCGTGTCACGCGAGCTGCTCGCGCACCTGGCGCTTGGCGCGCGTGAGCATGCCCGACATGCCCCGCAGACGCAGCGGGCTCACGACACCCTCGAGGCCGAGCGAGCCCGGGAAGGTGTCAGGCACCGCGAGGACCTCCTCGGCCGTGAGCCCCGTGAGCCCCTGCGCGAGGATCGAGGCGAAGCCACGCGTCGTCGGCGACTCCGCGGGGGCGTGCGCGACGAAGGTCACGCGGCCGTCCTGGCCGACCTCGGTGAACGCGAGCACGGGCGACTGGCACTCCTCGACCCGCTCGAGCAGCTCCATGTGCTCCGCGTAGCGCTCGGGCAGCGGCGGGAGCTCGTAGGACAGCTCGAGGAGCAGCTGGAGCCGGTCGGGCTCGGCCAGCTCGAGGAAGTCCGCGCGCAGCTCGGCGAGCGAGTCAGGAAGGTCGAACGTCTCGGTCGTCACCGGACCATCCTCCCACCGCACCGGCGCCGAGGTCATCGCGCGCGGGAGCCGCGACCCGCCGAGGACCGCTCCGAGAAGCGCGCCGCGCCGCCCGAGGAGCCCGCAGGAGCGGCCTGCCGCGGGGCACCGGCCCCGTGGCGCGAGGTCGAGCACGAGCGTGCCCGGGTCGAGCGCGGCCGCGATCTCGCCCGAGGCGCCGTGCGGCAGGGCGAGGACGACGACGTCGTGCCCCGCGAGCGT
>JAJUHG010000204.1 GCA_029267995.1 Micrococcales bacterium | reverse complement strand
CGCGGCCGTGACCCCGGGGGGCGGGCTCGCGCTCGTGGTCCTCGGTGCCGTGTGCTGGGGCGTGGGCGGGCTCGCGGGGGCGCGGCTCGGGGCGGCCGCGGACGTCGGTGCGCTCGCGGTCGCTGCCTACCGCCTGCTCGGCGGGGGAGTCGCGGTCCTGCTCGGGGTCGTGGTGGTCGAGGCGGTGCGCCCGCGCGGGCGGCTGCGCGTCACCTCGCGTGCCGCGTGGACCAGGGTCGCGCTCCTCGCGGTGCTCGTCGCGGTGTTCCAGGCCGCGTACTTCGGTGCGGTGTTCCGCGTGGGCGTCGCGGTCGCGACGCTCGTGACGCTCGGCACCGCACCCGTGCTCGTCGCGGGAGCGGGCGCTGCACGACGACGGCGTCTGCCCGGGCCGCGCACGCTCGTGGCGCTCCTGAGCGCCGTCGTCGGCCTGTTCCTGCTCGTGCTCGCCGGAAGTGCGCGTGCGCAAGGGGCGGGAGGGTCGGGCATGGAAGCTCGCGCGCCGGGCGGGGCGCGTCCCGACGGCGTGTCGTCGCGCACCGACGCCGGCGGCGGACGGCTCGTCGAGACGCCGGCTGATCCGGTGCTCGCCACGAACGGCCCGCCCGGACTGGTGGGTCCTTGGACGGCCGGGGCGGATCTCGTCGTCGGGGTCGGTCTCGCGCTGCTCGCCGCGGTCGCGTTCGCGGGGCTCGTCGTCGTCAACCGGCGGGCCGTGCGCGGGCTCGGCCCGATCGTCATGACGGGGGTGTCGTTCACCGCCGGGGGAGTGCTGCTCGTCCCGCTCGCGGCGGGTGCGGGGGGTCTCGTGCTGCCCTCGACCGGGCTCGGGTGGGGGTGGCTCGTCGTCCTCGCGCTCGTGCCGACCGCGCTCGCCTACGCCCTGTTCTTCACGGGCCTGCCAGCGGCGGGGGCGACGCCCGCGGCGCTCGCGGCGCTCCTCGAGCCGCTCACGGCGACTTTCCTCGCGGTGCTCGTCCTCGACGAGCGGCTCACCGTGGCAGGCTGGTGCGCAGCGGTGCTGCTCGTCGTGGCCGTGGTCCTTTCACGCCCGCGCACCGGCACCTCGCCTACGATGGTCCTCGGCCCGCGCGCTGTGCGCGGGCGCCGCCCCGCCCCGGTGCCCACCGAGGCGGACGAACCCTGGGAGTAGTGCGTGCCCGCGATCCTCGACAAGGTCCTTCGCATCGGTGAAGGCCGAGTGCTGCGCAAGCTCGACGCCATCGCCAAGCAGGTCGACGCGCTCGAGTCGAGCTTCGAGGCGCTCTCCGACGCCGAGCTGCGCGAGGAGACCGACCGGTTCAAGGCGCGCCTCGCCGACGGCGAGACCCTCGACGACATCCTCCCGGAGGCCTTCGCGACGGTGCGCGAGGCCGCGAAGCGCACGCTCGGCCAGCGCCACTTCCACGTCCAGATGATGGGTGGCGCGGCGCTGCACCAGGGCAACATCGCCGAGATGAAGACCGGTGAGGGCAAGACCCTCGTCGCGACCGCACCCGCCTACCTCAACGCCCTGACCGGCAAGGGCGTGCACGTCATCACGGTCAACGACTACCTCGCCCGCTACCAGGGCGAGCTCATGGGGCGGATCTACCGCTTCCTCGGGCTCGAGGTCGGCGTGATCCTGTCGAACCAGGACCCGGCCGAGCGCCGCAAGCAGTACGCCGCGGACATCACCTACGGCACGAACAACGAGTTCGGCTTCGACTACCTGCGCGACAACATGGCGTGGAGCATCGACGAGCTCGTCCAGCGCGGCCACCACTTCGCGATCGTCGACGAGGTCGACTCGATCCTCATCGACGAGGCCCGCACGCCGCTGATCATCTCTGGCCCCGCTGACCAGGCGACGAAGTGGTACGCGGACTTCGCCAAGCTGGTCAAGCGCCTCGAGCGCGGTGAGGCGGCCGTGCCCAGCCGCCAGCAGCCCGAGACCGGTGACTACGACGTGGACGAGAAGAAGCGCACGGTCGCCATCCACGACTCCGGCGTCACCAAGGTCGAGGACTACCTCGGCATCGACAACCTGTACGAGTCGCTCAACACCCCGCTCATCGGCTTCCTCAACAACGCCATCAAGGCCAAGGAGCTGTTCAAGCGCGACAAGGACTACGTCGTCATGGGCGGCGAGGTGCTCATCGTCGACGAGCACACGGGCCGCATCCTCGCGGGCCGCCGCTACAACGAGGGCATGCACCAGGCGATCGAGGCCAAGGAAGGCGTGCCGATCAAGGCAGAGAACCAGACCCTCGCCACGATCACCCTGCAGAACTATTTCCGCCTCTACGACAAGCTCGCCGGCATGACCGGTACCGCCGAGACGGAGGCGGCCGAGTTCTCCGGCACGTACAAGATCGGCGTCGTGCCGATCCCGACGAACAAGCCGATGATCCGCAAGGACCAGCCGGACCTGGTCTACAAGGGCGCGAAGCAGAAGTTCAACGCCATCGTCGAGGACATCGCGGAACGTCACGAGAAGGGCCAGCCGGTCCTCGTCGGGACCACGAGCGTGGAGAAGTCCGAGCTGCTCTCCCGAATGCTCAAGAAGAAGAACGTCCCGCACGAGGTCCTCAACGCCAAGCAGCACGAGCGCGAGGCCAACATCGTCGCGATGGCCGGCCGCAAGGGCGCTGTCACGGTCGCCACCAACATGGCCGGTCGCGGCACCGACATCATGCTGGGCGGCAACCCCGAGCACATCGCCGTCGCGGCGTTGAAGGAACGTGGCCTCGACCCCACCGAGACGCCGGAGGAGTACGAGGCGGCCTGGGACGAGGCGCTCGAGGAGGCCCAGCAGTCGGTGGCCAAGGAGCACGACGAGGTCGTCGAGCTCGGTGGGCTCTACGTGCTCGGGACGGAGCGGCACGAGTCCCGGCGGATCGACAACCAGCTCCGCGGTCGGTCCGGCCGCCAGGGTGACCCTGGCGAGTCGCGGTTCTACCTCAGCCTCGAGGACGACCTCATGCGGTTGTTCAACTCCGGGCTGGCCATGCGGGTCATGGACTCCGACGCCTACGACGACGACCAGCCTCTCGGGCACAAGTTCGTCTCCAAGGGGATCGAGAGCGCACAGGGGCAGATCGAGGCCCGGAACTTCGAGACCCGCAAGAACGTCCTCAAGTACGACGACGTCCTCAACAAGCAGCGCGGCATCGTCTACGAGGAACGGCGCCGCATCCTCAGCGGCGAGGACCTCGCCGACCAGGTCCAGCGGTTCCTCGACGACGTCGTCACCAGCCTGATCACCGAGTACACCGCCGAAGGGGCGCCGGAAACCTGGGACCTGGACGCGCTGTGGAATGAGCTGCAGGCGACCTACCCGGTCTCCATCACGGTCGACGATCTCGTGGAGGAAGCGGGCAACCGCACCCGGGTCACTCAGGAGATGCTGCTCGAGGAGCTCAAGTCCGACATCCACGTCGCATACCGGACGCGCGAGGAGGAGCTCGGCGAGGACGTGATGCGTCAGCTCGAGCGTCGCGTGGTGCTGTCCGTGCTCGACCGGAAGTGGCGCGAGCACCTCTACGAGATGGACTACCTCAAGAATGGCATCGGGCTGCGCGCCATGGCGCAGCGGGATCCGCTCGTGGAGTACCAGCGCGAGGGTTACGACCTGTTCATGGCCATGAACGAGGCCATCAAGGAGGAGTCGGTCCAGTACCTCTTCAAGCTCGAGGTCAAGAAGCCCGCCGACGGCGAGACCGACGGCCCGAGCGTCACCACCGCGTCGGCCGCCGCCACCGCGGCCGCCGCCCCGGACGCCGGGACAGTCTCGGATGCGCAGAGCGAGGACTCGACCGGGGGCGACCGGGCCGACGGCGCACCGAAGAAGGGCGGCGCCAGGACGATTACCGACGACGATCTCGGCCTCGAGGCCCCCTCTCGCCCGAGCGCGTTGAGCTACTCCGCATCCGCCATGGACGGCAACCCCACGTCCGGTCCTGCTGCCGGGGCGCCCTCCTCCGGGACGGCGTCCTCCGGAACGGGAGCCGGTGCGGCCGGTGGCTCCGGCGGGCCGGCGAGCGGCGGCAACCGGGAGCAACGCCGCGCCGCGGCGAAGGCGGCCAAGAAGAAGCGCTGAGCACCGGCTCGCGGCGAACGCGATAGCGGTGCCTGAGCGGGCGTTCTCCCGCGCGCTCAGGCACCAGAACCTGTCCGTTCAGGCACCAGACACCCGCGCGGAATACTCCGTGAGGGCTTGGCGTTGACGACGACGTATCCATGCAAATGCATCAAACAGGCCACCGAGGCGGGAGCGGGCATCATGCAGTTCGGCATCTTCAGCGTCAGCGACGTGACGACGGATCCCACCACCGGGCGCACACCCGACGACACCGAGCGGGTGCGCTCGATGATGGCGAT
>JAJUHG010000203.1 GCA_029267995.1 Micrococcales bacterium | reverse complement strand
GGCCGCGCGCGGGTCGGTCCGGGTCATCCCTGCGCCTCCGGCTCGGCCTGAGCGGGCTTGGGGTTGCCGAGCACCTTGGCCTTCTCGATGCTCAGGAACGCGATGTCGGGCGCCTGGACCATGCCGAGCCGGCGTGCCGCGCGCGCGAGCTCTCGCGGGCTCGCGGCGGTGTCGAGCGCGGCCTGGGACTCCTGGATCGATCGGTCGAGGGTCGCGAGCTCGCTCGTGAGGCTGTGCTGGTGGTAGGAGGTCTGCGCCATGGTCGTGTTGAGCAGGAGGCTCGCGAGCAGCGCGAGCCCGAGGATCGTCATGCACAACGAGACGAACGGCACGCGGGTGCGGGTGTGCACGGGTGCCCGCACGACGTGCAGGCGAGGGTCGCTGCGGCGCGGTGCGGGTGCCGTCGTCGCGGCGCGGCGCGCGGGAGCGGCTCCCGGGCGCGGGACGGTCGGGCGCGGGGGGCGCGGAGCGTGCGCGGGGACAGCAGACATCACGCGACCTCCCGCAGCATGTGCGCAGGCGTCGGGCGCACGCGCTCGGCGGCGCGCAGCCGGACCGACTGCGAGCGGGGGTTGCGCGCGACCTCGGCCGCGTCGGCCTTCTCCGCGCCCCGGGTCAGCAGGCGCAGGAACGGCTTGTGCGTCTCGGGCTCGACGGGCAGGCCCGCGGGAGCGCTCGAGGTCGCCCCGCGTGCAAGCTCACGCTTGACGATGCGGTCCTCGAGGGAGTGGTAGGACTCGACGACGATGCGTCCGCCGACCGCGAGCGCCTCGATCGCGGCGGGGACCGCGCGCTCGAGGACCTCGAGCTCACGGTTGACCTCGATGCGCAGCGCCTGAAAGGTGCGCTTCGCGGGGTGGCCCCCGGCCTGGCGGGTCGCGGCGGGCACGGCTGCACGCACGACGTCGACGAGCTGGGACGTGCGCTCGAAGGGCTCGCGCTCGCGCCGCTCGACGATCCGGCGGGCGATGCGCGCCGCGAAGCGCTCCTCGCCCCACTCGCGCAGCACGCGGGTCAGGGCGGCCTCGTCGTAGCTCGCGAGCACCTCGGCCGCAGTGCGGCCGCCCGACTGGTCCATGCGCATGTCGAGCGGGGCGTCGTGCGCGTAGGAGAAGCCGCGCTCGGTCTCGTCGAGCTGGAGCGACGACACCCCGAGGTCCATCAGGACGCCCTCGACGTGGTCGAGCCCGCGCTCGGCGAGCACCGCGGGCAGCTCGTCGTACACCGCGCGCACCGCGACGAAGCGCTCGCCGTGGTGCGCGAGACGTGCACTCGCGAGCGCGATCGCCTCGGCGTCGCGGTCGAGCCCGATCACGCGCACACCGGGGACCTCCTCGAGGATCGCCTCGGTGTGGCCGCCCATGCCGAGCGTGCAGTCGACGAGCACCGCGCCGGGCGCGCTCAGCGCAGGGGCGAGCAGCTCGACGCAGCGACGCAGCAGCACGGGCGCGTGGCGCCGTGCGGCGTCATCGTCGCGCTCGCTCATCGGTGCTCCTCGTGGTGGTGGTGGTGGGAAGTGGAGAGTGGTGGTCGGGCGGCCCCTCCGCCGTCCGACCAGGTCCCCCACCGACCCTCCTGGCGCCGGGGAAGTTGCGTCAGGTCGGGCGGGAGGAGACCTCGCCGGGCGGGGCGAGGGGCGTCAGGGGCTAGAAGGGTCCGTCGGGGAACACCTCCTCCTCGGTCGCGGCGTAGCCGGCCTCCTGCTCGGCGAGGTAGGTCTCCCAGGCCTTGAGGTCCCAGACCTCGGCGCGGCTCCCGACGCCGATCACGGCGACGTCGCGCTCGAGGCCGGCGTAGGCGCGCAGGATCGGCGGGATCGAGACGCGGCCCTGCTTGTCGGGCACCTCGTCGCTCGCACCCGAGAGGAAGACGCGCAGGTAGTCGCGTCCGCTCTTCGAGGTCACGGGGGCCTGGCGCACGGCCTCGAGCTGACGGTGGAACTCGGTGGGCGGCAGGAGGAACAGGCAGCGCTCCTGACCGCGCGTCATGACCAGGCCGCTCGCGAACTGGGGGCGGAACTTCGCGGGGAGCAGCAGGCGGCCCTTGTCGTCGAGACGGGGCGTGTAGGTCCCGAGGAAGTGCGCGACGGGGCCCGCGGTCGCGACTCCGCCATCCGCCATCGCCACACCCCCTTCCGCCAGGTGGCCCCACGGTACTCCACTTTCCTCCACGATTCGCGCAGCCGGCGCCATATTCACCCAGTTACCTTACGAATGCGCAGGTCAAAGTGGTGGAGAGAAGTGGGGGGATTGCGACACCACGTGTCCCGCTCGGGGTAGATTGCCCCGAGGTCAGGTCACCGACGACCTCGACCGTCGGCGTCGCACCGCTTAGGCTCGCGGCCAGACGAATGGAGGACCGATGTCCGCAAGCGCCCCGAGCACGGCCGAGCTCGCCGATCTCGTCGACGTCTCCGACCGCATCCGCGCGGAGATCGAAAAGGTCGTGACGGGAAGGCCCGAGCTCGTGCGGTTCACGGTCGCGGTCCTGCTCGCCGAGGGACACCTGCTCCTCGAGGACGTGCCGGGGGTCGGCAAGACCACGCTCGCCAAGGCGCTCGCGACGACGGTGAGCTGCACCGTGGGACGCGTGCAGTTCACCCCCGACCTGCTGCCGAGCGACCTGACCGGGGTCAACATCTTCCGCAGCCAGACGCACGAGTTCGAGTTCCGCCCCGGTCCGGTGTTCGCCAACATCGTGATCGGCGACGAGATCAACCGTGCCTCCCCCAAGACCCAGTCCGCGCTCCTGGAGTGCATGCAGGAGAACCACGCGACGATCGACGGCGTGTCCTACCCCCTCCCGCGCCCCTTCCTCGTGGTCGCGACCCAGAACCCGGTCGAGATGGAGGGCACCTACCCGCTCCCTGAGGCGCAGCGCGACCGTTTCATGGCGAGACTCACGGTCGGCTACCCCGACCCGCGCGACGAGCTCGAGATGCTCGAGCGCCAGGAGGTCGCCGACCCGATCACCGCGCTGGCCCCCGTCACGGACGCCGCGACCGTCGCGCGCATGATCGGCGTCGTGCGCCGGCTGCACGCCTCGGAGGCGGTCAAGCGCTACGTCATCGCGCTCGTCGGGGCGACGCGCGAGGACTCGGGGCTGCGGCTCGGTGCGTCACCGCGTGCCGCGATCCAGCTGCTGCGGGCAGCGAAGGCGCTCGCGGCGGTGCGGGGCCGGGACTTCGTGCTGCCCGACGACGTCCAGGAGCTCGCCTCCCCCGTGCTCGCCCACCGCGTGCTGCCGAGCACCGAGTCGCGACTGTCTGGCCGCACGACCGAGGAGATCGTCCGCGCGATCGTCGATCGCACGCCGGTCGACCACGCGGCGGGCCACGAGCCGGTGCGTCGGGCGGGATGATGACGACGCGCCCCACCCTGCGGGGGGTCGTGGTGGGCGCGGTCGGCCTCGTGCTGACGCTGCTCGGCATCGGTGCGGGCTCGTCGGGGCTCGTCCGGCTCGGCCTTCTGGGGGCGGTCGCCGCGCTCGGCGCGCTCGCGGTCGCATGGCTCACGGCGCCCACGCGCGGGTCGCACAGCCTCGCGGTCGAGCGCTCGGTGCGCCCCGACCCCGTCTCGGTCGGCGAGCGTGCTCTCGCGCAGGTCACGGTGCGCGCGCAAGGGCTCGCCGAGCGCATCCGGCTCGCCGGCATCCGGCTCGGGGAACAGGCCGCGGTCGAGCTCTCGGGCGGGCGTCCCCTGCGCGCCCGCGTCGAGCGCACGATCGACACCGTGAGCGTGACCTACCCCGTCCACGCCTCCCGCCGGGGCCGCTGGGAGCTCGGCCCGCTCACGGTGCGCCACACCGACCCCCTCGCGATGGCGACGACGTCCTCGACCCTCGGCGGGACGGTGAGCGTCACGGTGTGGCCCGCGGTCGCCGACCTCCGCCTGCCGCCTGACGCGCTCGTCGGCGAGCCCGACCGGGTCGCCCTCGGAGCGCGTTCACCGTCGACCGACGACGCGGCGCTGCGCGACTACCGCGAGGGCGACGACCTGCGGCGAGTGCACTGGCGCTCCTCCGCGCGACGTGGCGACCTGCTCGTGCGCTCCGACGAACGTGCGGGGATGCGCCCCGCATCGGTGCTCGTGGACCTCCCGCTCGACGACGAGGGCACCGAGTGGACGATCTCGCTCGCGGCCTCGATCGCGCTCGCGCTGCTCGGCGCGGGGCACCCCACGAGGCTCACGGGCGCCCGCGCCGTGCCAGGGCCGGTCGACCCCGAGTCGCGTGCGCGGCACGTGCGCGACACCTCGGGCACCGCGCGCGCGGAGCTCCTCGACCTCACGGTCGACCTCGTGCCGGGCCGCACGCCCGCGCAGGCCGAGGAGGACCTCGTCGCGGCTGCGCGCGGCCTCGTCCACCACGGCACGGGCAGCGAGCTCGTGTTCGCCGTCGTCGGCCCGCTCGG
>JAJUHG010000202.1 GCA_029267995.1 Micrococcales bacterium | reverse complement strand
GGACGTGCGCCAGTCGGAGCCGTAGAGCGCCTCGAGCAGCCCGGGGCGGTCGTGGGGCGCGAGCACCGCACGCCCGTCGATCTCGACCTCGACGAAGCCGTGCTCGAGGACGCACGCGTACGGCCCGCCCACGGCAGGGGTCACGAAGAGGTGCTCGCCGGTGGTCCAGGCCGTCGCGAGCTCGACGACGGCGCCGTGCGGCCCGTCCCAGCGCAGCGTGCTGTGCGGTGTGACGTGCACATCGGCGCCGTGCGCGACGAGCGTGCAGGCGATGTCGAGCAGCTCGCCGCGCACCTCGTGGGCGTCGTGGTGCCGCGAGAGGTAGAGCGCGTCGAGGTGGCCGTGGGCAGCCAGGAGCTCGTCACGCGCGTGCGCGAGGAGGGTCGCCCCACTGATCGCGAGCTCGTAGCCGAACAGCTCGTCGAAGGTCCGACGCGCCGCGCCGTAGTGGTCGAGCGCGCTCGACCGCCGGGCGGTGTCCTGGTCGACGCGTCCTGCGTCCGTCGTCACGTCGTCCACCGCCCTCGGTTCAGCTGCTCACGCGTGGGCCGCGGGGGCCCTCGCGGAACGGTAGCCGATCACCCGCGGGCCGTCGGGGATGCCGCGCGGTCCGCCGCCTGGACGCGCAGCGCCCGCTCGGCGCCGTCGAGCACCTCGACGAGCATGCGACGCAGTCCCGGGGAGGACTCGCCGAGCTCGGCGAGGTAGGCCCTCGTGCGGCCCACGACGTCGACCCCGGGGTGCGCGACGAGCGCGGCCGGGAACAGCTGCTGGACGATCGACTGGGCCATGTCGTTGCCGCGCGTCGCCCACACCTGCTCGAGCGAGGCGAAGTACGGCTCGACGAAAGGTACGAGCAGCTCACGGTCGTGGGTGCGCGTGAAGCCCACGAGCGAGGTCTCGAGGATCGCGTTGGGCATTCCCGCCTCGGTGACCATCGCGTCCCACGCGGCGGCCTTGCCCTCGGGTGTCGGGAGCGCGGCGCGCGCGGCCGCGGCCGCCTGCCGGCCCGTCGCGGTCGGGTCCTGCGCGAGGTGCGCCTCGATCTCGGCCTCGCCCGCACGACCGCCCGCGACGAGCGAGAGCAGCAGCTCCCAGCGCAGGTCGGTGTCCACCGGAAGGCCTTCGAGCTCGCGCGAGCCGTCCGCGAGCCCCGCGACGATCTCGAGCTGCTCGGGGGTCGGCGCGGGCATCGCGAAGGCCTTGACGAGCTGGAGCTGTGCGTCGCTGCCGGGCTCGGCCGCCTCGACGAGCGTCCACAGGCGGTCCGCGACCGAACGCTTGGTCGCGTCGCGGTGCTCGGCGGCGACGTAGCTCTCGACGGTCGTGTGCAGCTGGCGCAGGAGCACGAGCACGACCGAGGAGTCGGTCTCGGCGGCGATGTTGCCGAGCACGAGGTCGACGAAGGCGCGCGCGGACCACTCGGCGTCGCGCGTCATGTCCCATGCCGCGTTCCACACCAGGGCACGCGGCAGGGAGCTCGTGAACGCGTCGAGGTGCTCGACCGCGGTCGCGAGCGAGGCCTCGTCGAGGCGCACCTTGGCGTACGCGAGGTCGTCGTCGTTGACGAGCACGAGGTCGGGGCGCTCCTCGCCGACGAGCTCGGGCACCTCGGTGCGCTCGCCGTCGACGTCGAGCTCGACGCGCAGCGTGCGCTCGAGTGCGAGCGTGCCGTCGGGCTGCTCGACGACGTCGTAGCCGCCCACCGCGAGACGGTGCGGACGCTGGACCGGATGCTCGGCGGGGACCTCCTGCGTGATCGCGAAGGAGGTGATGACGCCGTCGTCGTCGGTCGTGATCTCGGGACGAAGGAGCGTCACGCCTGCCTTCTCGAGCCACACCGCGGACCACGAGCGCAGGTCGCGCCCGCTCGTGGCCTCGAGCTCGACGAGCAGGTCCTCGAGCGAGGTGTTGCCCCACGCGTGCTTGCGGAAGTACTCGCGCAGGCCCGCGAAGAACTCTTCCTGGCCGACGTACGCGACGAGCTGGCGCAGGACCGAGGCGCCCTTCGCGTAGGTGATGCCGTCGAAGTTCACCTCGACCGCGGCGAGGTCGACCATGTCGGCGACCACGGGGTGCGTCGAGGGCAGCTGGTCCTGGCGGTAGGCCCAGTTCTTCTCGAGCGTCGTGAAGGTCGTCCAAGCCTGGGTGAAGCGCGTCGCCTCGGCGGTCGCGAGCGTCGAGGCGAACTCCGCGAAGGACTCGTTGAGCCACAGGTCGTCCCACCAGCGCATCGTCACGAGGTCGCCGAACCACATGTGCGCGAGCTCGTGCAGGATCGTCACGCAGCGGCGCTCGACGGTCGCCTCGGGCACCTTCGAGCGGAACACATAGGACTCGCGGAAGGTCACCGCGCCCGCGTTCTCCATCGCGCCCGCGTTGAACTCGGGCACGAACAGCTGGTCGTACTTCGCGAAGGGGTAGGGGTGGTCGAACCTCTCCTCGAAGAACGCGAAGCCCCGACGCGTGAGGTCCATGATCTCCTCGGCGTCGAGGTGCTCGGCGAGCGAGGCACGGCAGAACACGCCGAGGGGGATCTCGCGCCCGTCGCTCGAGGTCAGTGACCCCGTCTCCCGGTGGTAAGGGCCCGCGACGATCGCCGTGATGTAGCTCGAGATGCGCGGCGTGGGCTCGAAGCGCCACGTGAGACCCTCACGGCCCTCGCCCGCGGGGACCGGCTCGGGGGTCGGGGAGTTCGACACGACCGTCCAGTGCGCGGGGGCGGTCACGGCGAACGTGAACGTCGCCTTGAGGTCAGGCTGCTCGAACACGGTGAACACACGGCGCGAGTCGGCGACCTCGAACTGGGAGTACAGGTAGACCTCGTCGTCGACCGGGTCGACGAAGCGGTGCAGGCCCTCGCCCGTGTTGGTGTAGGCGCAGTCGGCCACGACCCGCAGCTCGTTGCTCGCGGCAAGGTTGTCGAGCGTGATGCGCGATTCCGCGAAGACGACGGCGGGGTCGAGCGACTCACCGTTGAGCGTCACCTCGTGGACGCGCGGGGCGATGAGGTCGAGGAAGGTCGAGCGGCCCGCCTCGGCGTCGAAGCGCACGAGCGTCGTCGAGCGGAAGACCTCGGGGCCGGTCGTCAGGTCGAGGTCGACCTCGTAGGAGTGGACCGAGACGTGCTCGGCGCGTTCGCGAGCTTCGGCGCGGGTGAGGTTCTCAGCGGGCACGGCGTCCTCCAGGTCGTGGGTGGCCGACGAGAATCCTCGCACGCCCGGGGGCGCTCAGATCTCCTGGGCGTCCGGGAGCGTGCGGTACCAGCGGCGCAGCACGAGCACCGCGAACACCGTCAGGACGATCGCGCTCAGGCCGAGCACGGCCTGACCGCCCGTCATCGCGCCCGAGGTGCCGAGCACCGCGACGATCGTGCCGTCGGTGATCGCCTGCGTCACGAGCGAGGAGTACAGCACCGCCGCGAGGAGCGCGAGGAACAGCCCGACCGTGCCGACCACGGCGCTGCGTCGTCCCGCGGAGCGCACGTGCACCGCGGCGTCGAGCGCGATCTTCGCGGTGAGCCACGAGAGCAGGAGGCCCGCGACCGCGGTCGCGAGCCACGCGGGGACCGCGCCGTCGACCCCGGCCTCCATGAACTGACGCACGGACCGCCCCGCGACCGCGGCGCCGAGCGTGATGAGGACGCAGAAGGCGAGGAAGCCCGTCCCGGTCGCCCACCACAGGCGCTTGACGATCTCGCCGCGGGACAGGCCTGCCGGGTTCTCCTGCGTGCTCATGCGACCTCCGATGTCTAGGAGCCTGGCCAAAATCTATCGCCCGGGGCGTGCGCGCGGACGTACCTTCGAGGAGAGAGTCGAGGAGACGGCCATGAGCACGAACCCCCACGAGCTGGACGAACCCACCCGGGACTCCCGGCCGAGGAGCGACCTGCACGGCCCCGAGCGCTTCCTGCGCGACGGGCGGCTCGTGGACCTCCCGCGCCGAGCGAGCGACAAGGACCTCGTGCGCCGCTACCTCGCGGCCCGGGTCATCCCGCTCGGCACCGAGCTCGACGAGCGCGAGGTCACCCGGCGCCTCGCCGAGGTCGCCGAGGACCCGGTCGGTGTGCGCCGCGGCCTCGTCGAGGTCGGCGTGATCGAGCGGACGCGGGACGGCTCGCGCTACTGGCGCACGCAGCGCACCGAGTTCGACTAGGTTCGCCCGTGTGACGACGCCGACCGCCCCGCGCTACGACGTCGTCGTCGTCGGGGCCGGCCACAACGGGCTCGCTGCGGCCGCCTACCTCGCCCGCGCCGGGCGTTCGGTCCTCGTGCTCGAACGCTCGGCCCACGTGGGAGGGGCGAGCGTCTCGGCGCGCGTGTTCGACGGCGTCGACGTGCGACTTTCGCGCTACTCCTACCTCGTCTCGCTCCTGCCCCGCGCGGTGCGCGACGAGCTCGGCCTCCGCGTCGAGCTGCGCCGTCGGCGCTTCTCGTCC